>JAFDHR010000046.1 GCA_019308645.1 Deltaproteobacteria bacterium | reverse complement strand
CGAAATGTTAAACCCTAAACAATATTAAAATCCAAATGTCCAAAATTCAAAACAAATGCCTCCTATTGCTTGATTGCTGCTGTTTTTGTCATTTGAATTTGTTTAGGATTTGGATATTCGAATTTCGGATTTCCACGTCTCCAACAATTGTATGAAATACAAACAATTCTCTGCCATTTTAATTTGCCATTATAAGATGCAAGATTTATGAGACGTGGCACTAGTACATCCAGCAATAAGTAAGACAACCATGTGAATAGGGTTACGAGGATATCAATATTATTTTACAATATTATCGGCGCGATCAAGATTATAGTCAAGGAAAAATATTTGGGTCCTTGCCATATCTTTTGAGCCGTATAAACACCTTTCCTTGAATCAGTGAATAGCAATGCTACAGGCATTTTCTTCCCAACTGAAATTGGACAGGTTATCCAGGGCAATGCTGATGCCCCTTATGCCTCTAATATTGCCTTTCTCAACCGGTGGAAAACCTTTCGAGAAATCGAGTTCAAAGAGGGAGATCCCCTTAGTGGTGGCAAGGACCTTGATCTTCTCAATCCCAATGCGAGGCTCTATGGTGAGCTTGAAGCCATATTCCCTGCCAGGGATTGTGTAGGTTTTGCCAGCCCTTATGAAATTATTCTGATAGTGCCGTTTGGGGGAAAGGTTTTTACCCTCCATTTGGCTCTTAGTCTATCAATGTCAGGTAAGAGTGCCAATCTGAGCGAAAGGAGAAACGAATTTCTTCTTCTACCCGATAAGTACTCTTATTTGTCCAGATATCTATATTGAAACTCGGCCTCTCCTGTTTGCGGTTGGGAATCTTGACCAGGGGATCAGCCTGGAGTGTGATGAAAAGTGTTTTATTATCTTAGAATCCAATCTCCCATGTTTCTGGCAAATAGCCCTCTGCCTGTGCCATGATGGTGTGTTTAGCTGAAGGCACATCCAAAAAAGATACTCAGATAAAGCAGGGTAAGAAAACAGGCTTTCACTCTGCTCTTTCCGAACCCCCCAACCCAACGTATCCCCATTGTCATCACAGCATTCCTTGCATTAGCTTTCATTTCTACAGAAATTTACAAACTGATAATTGAACGTCTAAAAAAACTGATATTTCCTCTCCCTTCGTGGGAGGGGACAAAGGGGAGGGGGCCACCCTCTTCCCAGCCCTCTCCCCTGTCTGCGTGCGGACACCTGCCTGCCGCGCAACGGCGCAGGCATGGCGCACAGGCAGGCATCAAGGGAGAGGGAGTATTTTTGCAGTTTGTAAATTTCTGTTCTAAGATGATTCGTGCTCTCATCTTTCCAGAGTAAAAGATTTTCTACTCAGCTTTATTCAATTCCTCAAAAGGGTCTTTTTTCTCTCTGTTTTCCTTGAATTCTTCTACCTTTCCCTTCATCTCATCCATAAGATCTTCCATATCTTTCATTGACAATTTCATGCCTTCTTCAATCATAGCATTGAACTCAGCATGTATCATCTCAATATTGTCTAATTCATTCAATATGAATTCCTTTCCTTGGAATCTCTTTGACAATTCAGGATCCTTGGCCAAATACCCGTAGTGAGAGAAAAGCCCAAAGTTGCATTCCAGTCGCCTTCCATTGAAGGCAATTTTTTTGTTCAACTCCAATACCTCTCTCCTTATCTTCTTGGCCTCAGACATAGAAGACTTGTACCCTATCTCGTCACCGTGTTTCCGGGCCTCTTTTGCCATTGACACATATCTTTCTCTCTTTGCTCTCAAGGTATTGACTTTGTCAACAAGGCCCTTTAGGTAATCTCTTCGTTTACATATCTCGGTATATACAAAACCACCGTATTTTTTTCCATCTGCAAATAGGGTTTTTCTTGCATCTTTTTCGGTTTTCTCCCAGTCAGGCCTAAAATCAGATTTTACTACTATCTTTCTTGCATCAAATGATAGTTGAGTGCCTTGATTTGAAGCAAGAGAACCCCGATCTGCTTCACTATCCACTGTAACCTCGCCAGAATCGACTCGAACTATCATAGTTCCATCCTCATATGAGGCAACCTCGAATTCAGTTCCTCTCAGCCCAAGAACAGCAGTTGGTGTTTGAACTTCATAGCCCTTCATTTGCACAATCGTTTTCCTTACCTTGTTCCATATTCTGCCAAAAAATAAGAGAACTGAATTTGTCTTTTTTAGCGGTGAGACAATGGTATTTAACCCTATGTGAGTGTTGGAACGTATTTCAAGTGAGCTTCGATCAACAAGGGTGATTGTTACCCTGCTCTTTTCTCGGGTTGTTATGTGATCCCCAAAATAGACAGGCAGGTTGAGTTCAGCCTTTATCCATATAGTCTCTTTCGCTCTCTTAACTTTGACATTTCCCGAAACAGACGTGATCTTGCCTAACGTGTCTTGTTTCGCAAAACACACCTGGCTGAGAGCAAGAAAAAAAACCAGAGAAACTAAACAGCCAGAAAAGAATCTCTTTTTCACACTTTCACCCTCTCAACATTCGGGCCCTGTCTGTCTCCCCATTTTCAACAATTCTCGGTTAGTTCCATCAATCGCAAACCACAATCGCCTAACATCTCACTAAAACCTTTGACAATTGCTTATACTATTATCAGATTCTTGCCGTCAAGGTCAAATGTAAACAGTGTGTTAGCTTAATGAAAATGTCCCCTCTAACTGCTGTGTTAAAATGTCCCCATTATGAAAAAGGACATTATAGCAATGAGTCAGAAAGAGCGGCAGAGGTACCATCTCTTAAAGATGGTAATAGGTGGTAAGATTACCTTGAAAGAAACATACAACCTTATGGGGGTCTCCTACCGACAGGCAAAACGCCTGAAAAAGAAGCTGATCAGTGAAGGGGCCAGGGGTCTCATCCAGGGTGATTGGTATGGATGCCGAAGAGGTGTTGCCGTATCTGTGGATAGAGAGCTCAATAAGCAAGGCAATCATCTTGCTTTGATCTGATTCTTTGGTATTATTCTTCTTTTGAGCGATGAGAAGTTTTGTTCCGAGGAAAGGATATAATATTCTCTTAATTTCCACGGATCCTTACTTTCTCTAGCAAATAGTACAGTATCTAATTGGGTTATTTCATTACCATTCTGAAATGAACGAAGACTTAATCCTGCGGACAAAAAAATCGGCCAAGAACCTGCAAAATCCCAAATATGTGCGCCAAAAAAGGCACCACATCCTCTGCCAATAGTCGGCCAACATAAACTTAAAACTGCACAGAGAGGATTCATTAATTGGCAGTCAGAAGAATTCCAATCGAACTTTTCAAAGAAAGAATCATTGCAGATAAATATGGATTGTCTTGAAATCTGGTGGTCAATTGGAGAAATGAGTTTAGTTTCTTCACATTCTGTAAAGGCATTCTGCACGAAGAAAGACTGTTTCCCATCAGAATAAAATAACTCACCAAGCATTGGAAAATAAACTATTCCAAGCCAGGGTTTTAATTCCTTGATCAGGCCTATTGATATACCAAAATTAGGCATACGATTCGAGAATGATCTTGTTCCGTCGATCGGATCTATTGCCCAAACAAAAGGGGTGTCTTCAAGATGAGATTGGTCAAAATATTCGGCACTGTCAGTATCTTCCTCGTCAATTAGTATATGATCCGATGTTTTAAGTAGATCATCTATGACACTACTGGAAAGCTTTGATATCTCCACATCCGCTTTTGTTATAACAGATTTATCCGGTTTCAAATGATAGTTACCGCTCGAAATTAACTCGAGAGCAATTTTCCCGCCATTAAAGGCAATATGTTTCATCCTGGCAAAATATTCCTCTCTCATTGTTTCATCTTGCCTGTTCAACATATTTAAGAAAATTCTCAGACGTATCAAAAAACTTTGTAAGATCAGCCAGGCTCCTAACGCTTAAAGTTCCCTTTTTCTGAAACGCCTTCTTTTTAAAAATTTTAGAAATCCCAATAAAATTTATTCTTTTATCTCTCGCAAAATCATAATCTCTTAAAGAATCTGCGACAAAAACCACATTATCGGGTTGCAATTTGTAATGTTGCAGGATGAAATCAAACTGCTCTACTTTTTTAAAATTCGGTTTATAACCAAAAAGGTTGTCTAACAGAATATCAATTTTGTTTAACTGGCAATATTTTGTAATAATCTCTTGTTTTGTACTGCTGCAAATAAATGTCTTAATGTTCTTACTTCTAAAATACTTCAGAGTGGGAATGACATTAGGAAAGACAGGATGGTCAAAAATACCTCCCAACTTCCTTTCCTCGAAATCAGCAGCCATTTTTTGGTTATCGGGGTGATTGGGAAAAATGGATTCTAACTGGCTCGCAAAATCTACGCCAGTCGTCTCTAAATATCTTCTTTTAGCCTCCTTTTTAGAGATATTGTAGTTCGCAGTAATGAGCTTTACAGCCAACTCCGTTAAGAAAGGCATTGTATTTGCTAATGTTCCATCAAAATCAAAAATAATTGCTTTGGTTCCGTTTATCATCCTGAAAGTAGCTTCTCTGGTAAAATAATTCCGGGATAGAATAACTCGGGATATTACAATTGTATTGGCTTGTAAGGCTATAACAAATAAGGCAAGGAATACATAAATCGGATGAAAAAAGCTCATTACGCCCCCGATGAAAAGCAAAAATAGCCTAATGTCTCTCCCCCTTCCAGCAGCAATCCCTCTCCTTTTATATACATAGCCAAAATTAACTACTGACGTTGCGGAAGTGTAACTGACCATCAAGTTTCCTACGATAGCCAATATAGAGATGCTACTAATAATCAAAGGGCTCCAATAAATTCCAACTATTTCTTTACCACCTATTACAGACAGTGAGTAATAAAACATCCCCAAAAGTATGAACCCATCGGCATAGCGATCAAGCGTTATGTCAGTGAAGTGTCCAAAGCGGGATGCCATATGCTTGAGTCTTGCAAATTGGCCGTCACTATAATCCAATATACTTGATACTTGTATCAACAATGCTCCTATAACTGCATGGCCAAGAATAAAAAATAAGCTGCTTATTAAGGCTACAATAAAACTTAAGAAAGAGACCTGATTTGGGGTAAATCCCTTATATATTCTAAAAAGGAGAGGCGTGAAAATCCTTGTAGCAAATGTTGCATTAATATATCGGGTTATTGGACCAGCAGGTTTTATTGAATTATTATACAATAGTTTTGCGGCTTTTCTGCGATCCTTCTTTGTGTTTACTTCAATCCAATAATCATCTTTGATATCGACGGCTTTAACCTTCTCTTTTTCAGCCATTATTCTTATTGCTCTTGAAAGAGAATCATTGCCATAAGGCAAACTTTCTTCAATAGCGCTGAATATTACGGGAGAGCAAAGAAAAATTCCTGTATTGTATGCGTTATATTCCTTGATGCCCATTCCTATGTTTAAAATCCTATTGTCTTTGACAACAACTTTGCTAATATTATCAGCATCAATGAGCCTATTTTTTTTGATGCGATAATCTACAGCCAGCATAACCTCGTCATCGGCTATTTTTTCATTCTTAATCTTTACCAGTATCGATTTGTCAAAGATATGATCCCCCATCAAAAGAATAAAATTTTCATTTAGTAGTTTTTTTGCCTTAAGAACTAATAAGCCAACTCCTTTTTCCCGTTCTTCATTTATGATATGGGTTATATCTATATTTCTGCTCTGGCTAAATCCGTTAAGATAGTCCCTTACCTTTTCACCATTGTATCCAGTTACCACATAGAAATCAGTTAGACCGGCATTCTTTGCGCTTAATATCAACCTTTCAATAAGGGATAATCCTAAAACTTGAATAAGGGGCTTTGAATTGCCCTTAGTTGACATTCCACTCTCCGGTCCAGCAGCGATGATTAAGCACTTCACGTTTTATCCTCTCTTCTTCCCTTGATGAAATCTTCAGCCACGGATTTACGCTGATTATCCCCTCCGGCCTGTAAGCCCTACGGGCTGGAAGGCTGATATTTTCTAAGAATAATATCTGTAATTTCTTTATATTTAAACTTATCTGCGTTCATCTGTATGAATCTGTGGCTGAACAGTTACAAATCTTCTGTTAATCGATATGCTTCATTTAAGTCTGCTTAAGTTTTACAAAAGATAAGAATTTTTTTTGGATGTCAGAGTATGGCAAAAGGTGATTTGGATGTCAAGATAGACATTAATTCTTGATATTATGGAGGTGCGAAAATGGCAAAATGTTAGAAACAAAGAGTCAAAAAGGGGTCGGGCAAGGGTGGAGGGATTAGCAGGCTCGATGATACATATGATCTTCGAGGGCCGCGCAGGAGGCTCATTATGCCGACGATTTTGGCGTCAAAAACGGCGGTTTAAGGCTCGAAAATGCCTATTTTTGGGATATCTTTCCAGATATATCAATATCATAGCCTGGCCCGACCCCGAATTAAGTAAAATTGAACTCTGAACCTGTGAACGCCTATGATGTATTTTTGCGAAAAACGATAATCACATTTTCGTCGATCCATTCTACTCGTTCAACATCTGCAAAATGACGCTCGATTTGTTGCCTAAAGCCATTCAACGCTTCGTTGAATTCCTCCTTAGTGTAAAAAGAAAAAGTAGAATAATGTTTATTGTCAGCCTGTTTAAGAAGGTGTGTTAATGGAGCAGTGCGCCTGAAACTGAAGAAATGGATGTTTTCCAGGGATATGGACTCAACTTGATCCATCCATTCTTCTATCTGACAAAGGTCATATAAGCGATTCTCCTTTCCCATAAAGTTCGGGAAAAATCGACCCCAGATATTTCGTGCGTTCTGACTCTTCAGACGAGTATAGACAAATACATATCCCTCATTTTTCAATGCTTTTCTTGCCTGATTAAGGAACAAAACAGGATCAAAATGATGTATCGCGTTGAGGGTGAGGATGAAGTCCAAGGCATTGTCAGGCAATCGTAAATCCGATGCATCGATGCACTGGGCCAAAAAGTTATTCTGGCTCTGATCCTTAAGATAACGGGTAGTCTCTTCTACCATAGCTTCATTAACATCACCACAGATAAGGTGAAGTCCAGGTAGGTTTTGGAGAAGGAGCAAATCGTATCGTCCTCCGCCACAGCCGATATCGGCGCCCAGAATCTGATTCTTGCTGTCCAATTTTTCTCGGATATACAGGATAGGTTCATGATCGGTGGTGCGCAACTCATTGTAAGATGTGGAGAGATTTGAAAAATGGTCATACATACTATTCATCTTTTATTCTCATATTTCCTTGAAGATTGAGTTGGATAATCTTCGTTAACGCTTAATGGCTCCTAATTCAAAAGCTAATGATATTTCCCTTTTTGTGGTTTGTAGTTCCATAGCAAAGACATCAAAACCATCGCCAGCAATGCCCCACCAATCCAAAGCCAAAAGGCAGCGTTCCACGAAATGCTGTCTATCAAATAGCCTGAAAGGACACCGGTAATTGAGGCTCCAAAATAGCCAAATCCATCGATAAAGCCAGCTGTAGAAGCAGCTGCTTTTCTCGAACCGTAGTCCATGGAGATGGTAGCGCATATCATGACGTGAGGACCATAAATGAAAAAACCAATAGCCATGAGACACATAAGACTATAGACCCAATGGAATTGTGCAAGCTTAGGATAAACAAAGGAGGAAACACTTAGGCAAAATAACATGATTACCATGATGGGAGCTCGTCTTGATTGAAAGAATCTGTCGGAACTCCAACCCGCAAAGAGTGCACCTAAGGAACCCGCAAAAGGCATGGCAATTGCCTTATAAGCTGCATGGGAGATTTTGGCTCCTTCTACTTCAAACATATAAGTCGGAGCCCAATCCATGAACCCGTAACGAATCATATTGAGTCCGAATAGGGACAAAGCGACAATCCAGATATGCGGGTCTCTTGTTACCGTTTTGATGGTAAACATAAAGCCCAAATGCTCGTCTTTGCGAGATTTGCCAACTTCATCCATAATACCTTCCGATTCCTCTTCAATGGTTGGCAGACCCACCTCTTCGGGGGCGTTACGGCCGTTGATTAACCATTGGGCCCCCATTATGGCGAAAACAACAGCTGGTATCCAGAAGCCCCAGCGCCAACCCAGTGCTCCGATGACAAATCCAGCCAATGCCCATGAGGCTGCGTTACCAAATTGATAGCAAGACCCAAAAAGACCTGAGATTTTTCCTCGGTTTTCTAGCGGGAACCAGTTTGCCATGGTCTTGACACTAGGACTCCAACCCATTGATTGGAAATATCCATTGAGTCCCCAAACGATCAACATCAAGGTGACTATTCCCGGCAGAAATGCGAATAGGACATTCAAACCGGCAGAGGCAAGGACACCAAGTGAAATGAGCTTTCGTGCTCCCACCTTATCTCCCAGTTGACCATTAATGAATTGTCCAATGGCATAGGCGAAAAAAATGGCGGTTAGCACCAATCCCATGGAGGTCTTAGAGAGGCCGAATTCTTCCATAATACCAGGTAGGGCGACAGACATATTTACTCGACAAAGGTAAAACGAGGCATAAGTTAACCATAGTGAAATAAAAACACGTTTGCGCCAGTACTTCAATTGTTGTTCAACAGTCATGCTTGTGTCCATCTCGAATCCTTTCCGTTTTGTGTTAGATTTGCTCTCAAAAATTATTCCTCGAATGCTTTAAGAGCATTTTTATAGTCTTCGACTGTATCGATTTCCCTCCAACCCCTTTTTACTATCACACAGTGAACATCAACACCCAGAAGGACAATATCCTGCAACATATCTGTAAGGTAAGCCTTTTCAAAAGTGGATGCCCTGACAAAGGGCTCTCCCCAAAAGAGTTTCTTAGATCTATGGAAATTTCTTTTAAAGATATCTGTTCCTCTCTTGGTCAGTTTCATCATCCCTATAAATTCGCCATGAACATCATGTTTCTTAGTAAGTATTTTTCCTATTTCAACAACCTTATTTTCAGCATCAAATATGACGTTCTCCGCCTCTTCAATTGGATGATCCTTTCTATTATTGTAATATTCACGCCATTCGATATCTACGACAATAGATATGTCTTTTATGGATTCAAGCAATCTTTCTACAACTTGTTTTTCATATAGGATGTCTGAATAGGATATGATCACCTCGTCATCCATTTCTTCTTCAGCGTAAAATAGGGAGTTGAGTATGTTGTTATTCTCATAATTATCGTTGATGTAGTATTTCAGCCCAGGATAATTTATTTTTTCTTCCTTATACCCCTTGACAACAGAGATATCTGTAACACCGCAGGAGGTAAGTGCTTCTATCTGTCTTTCCAGTAGTGTTTTACCCCCGAATTTCAGCATACATTTTGGCAGATCATCGGTGAGATGTTGCATTCTAGTGCCCATGCCTGCAGCAATGATGATGCCTTTCATTCTGTTTTCCTCCAATCCTTTTGCAATTTTCGATATTTGATCATTTGACAAATTTTTATTTTTTACAACTCTTATCAATTTTGGAAGAGCAGGATACTCTTTTATGATTTCAGGGAGGTCCGGTGGGATCTTTTTGGAGTTTAAGCCTGCAAGATCAAAAAGATGTTCCAAATTCGTTTCTAGTATACCACTAATCTTTATTATGACATCTTTACTGGGAGCTTCTCGTTTGTTTTTTTCGATATCAGACAAGTATGGTGGGGAAATCTCAACTAATCTTGCCATCTCTCGCAGCCCGATATTCCTGATTTCTCTCATTTTTTTGATATATTCGCCAAACTTTTCCATTGATACCCAGCGACAGAGTCATGAGTACAAAAATGTTCACTTGTTAGCGAACAATGTAACACGGCAGCTCTTTTGTCAAGGAAAAATGTGTAGGTAAATTTACAGGATGCCCTGGGGTAGATTTTAGCAGTTTTTAGGAGTTATTTCACGGAAGGACTGTGGAAAGGACACAGGGTTGGCATTGATGTGCTGAACGGCCTTGAGACCAATGACAATGTGCCGATGTCTTTTCTGGGACAGCAACTTTTGGCAATGGTCGTATAGATCGGGTGCGAGTCACCCACATAAGCCAAAATATTTTCTTTTGCCATGTACCTATTAATTCAGATACTGATGTACTTAATGTCTTTTCCACTTTTTCGTTACCTCCCTTGTTTTGCTCTCAGCTTCTTTCCTTTATGTTGTTTTTTATGTCCCTTGATGATTGTGAGGGAAAATATGGTAGCACAACAACCTTACCATTAATGCTGTCCATATATTCTCTTGCCTTTTCAATCGCCTCTTCATCGTGACTTGTGCTTTCCATCAAAATGTCAGGCTTTATTCTCATTACATTTGGCAGTGGGGAGTAAGTTTCCTGTGCAACAGCAACATCTACATATTTTATTGCACTTGCAAGCTCTATTCTTTCCTCAAATGGAAGTATAGGCCTTTCCTTTTTCTCCATGACCGCCTCATCTGTAAGGATTCCTACAATTAACTTCCCATCTTTTCCAGCTATTGCCTTGGCGTTTTTCATCATTAACAAATGTCCGTTATGAACAATATCTAAGACATAATACGAATAGACCAGTTTCATCGTTATCTCCTTTTATATGTTCTTATATTAATATAGTGTTAAGCTTGATTAATCTTCTACACAGCAAATAACCCCGACGCTTCGCTTCAGGGTTATATATGAAAGAAACTATGTGATTGAGCATGGGGATGTCTTTTTTTGTCTCATGCCCTATAAGCAATGCACAGGCAGGCCCC
>JAFDHR010000536.1 GCA_019308645.1 Deltaproteobacteria bacterium | reverse complement strand
CGGTAAGATGGGCGAGCTATCGCAAAAACTGTATGATGAGATTATAGCCATCCAGTATGCGGAAAAGCCAGATCCCTATGGCTGGACAGAAAAGATAGGATAGGGACAGGTACAAATGAAATTTCGCTAAAAGTTTTGCTATTCAGCCACGGACCCGCCTGCCAGACGGCGGGCAGGTTCACACAGATGAACACAGATAGGCTAAAACACAAAGAAACGACAGATATTATTCTTAAAAGCTTTTATGAAGTTTATAATGAGCTTGGTGATGGATTTCTAGAATCTGTATATGAAAATGCCTTATATATTGTCTTAACCGGGTATGGACTATATGTAGAAAGGTAGAAAGATATTTCTGCATTTTTTCGAGGGAAAGTAATCGGAGATTTTAAGGCAGACTTGATTGTAAACGAAAAAGTAATCATTGAATTAAAAGCGGTTCGTGCTCTTGATTCTGCGCATGAAGCTCAATTAATCAATTACTTGAAGGCAACAAATATTGAGGTTGGCTTATTATTGAATTTTGGCAGAAAACCAGAATTCAAAAGATTTGTATATGATAATAAAAGAAAAAAATCAGCGGTAATCAGCGTAAATCTGCGGCCGAGTTACAAAGTTTCTTGATTTTCCTGCATTCGCTGGGATAGAAATTCTAAATGTAAAAGATAGCGCTACTAACCTTAAATCTATCCAAATCCCCTAATACTTATCAAGAGCATGGTAAAATATAGTTCCTTTAGAAAAAATCCCTCTTTAAAACTAAGTGGTTTGATTTGTTTTTTATTTATTACCCTTATTATCTCAATTACCGCTCTCTATTTTACTAACAAGGATTTTGCAATCGAGTTAAGACAGGTTAGACAGCCTAAACCCAACCTGTTTAATATAGGGATCGATGTATCTCAAACTATTAAGCCAGGTGTTCTTGCCGATTTTAAGGAGGCACTTATCTTACGACTAAGAAACTTTACTGGAGGTAAGAAAGCCTGCTACCATATTTCGCTCATCGGGACCCCAGGTTGTGGAAAGGAGGCTATTGTCGATGTAGTTTCAACTCAATCTCCAAAAGATCCTGACTCTTTTAATCGGAGGATTGAGAAAAAGATTACGCAGATATCTATTGCAAAAAAGGTAAAAAGGCAAGGCGATACAAAACCTCTGACCACTCCATTATTCTGCTTTCTTGAAAAGATACTTACAGAAAGAATTGGAGAGCGGATAATAATTTTATCTGATCTAGTAAATGATGATGAAGGTTGCCAAAAGCAATATTCCCTTCCCTTAACAACAATAACAAATTTTGGCATACATAAAGATGGCCAGATTATTTTTTTATACTCTACACCCTATTTACCAGGCAGATATACTACTCCTGAGATCTATGAAAAGTTGATTAATAAGCAGGAAAATTTTATAAAGGAAATGAGGAAACTAAGCAGTCAAGGTAAGGTTAGGGTATTCTTTTACCATATTCCAGATAATCCACAGAAAAGGCTACCTTTTTTGAAATCAAAATTACAAAATTCTATACCAGCAACTACATTCGAGGTTATTTGGGAAAGAGTTTCTAAAATGATTAGCACTATCATCTGTGCTGTAAGGGGGTAAAAAATGCACCTTGAATTTATTAAGGCAAGAGATTTACCAGATGCCTGGTTTCAATGTGTTTATCAGATACTTGACACTGGGAGAACATACACAATAGATAGGGGAAGCTATGAAGGGCAGAAAAGGATTGAGTTTGACTATATAACAGTACACATAAAATATCCAGGTAAAAGACCGCTGCTGCCCGACATCCCTCCCGCTTTAGGAATACCTAATCCGGTAGATAATGATTACCTCGATCAATACCTTCCATATCTTATGACCTCTACAAAAAAGGAGGGGGAAGAATACACATACGGAGAGTATCTTGAACCGCAAATAAAAGAAGTGATAAGGATGTATAGGGAAGATGGCCATGGCACAAACCAAGCCTATATGACAGTGGGCGATCCAG
>JAFDHR010000535.1 GCA_019308645.1 Deltaproteobacteria bacterium | reverse complement strand
CCCAAAAGCCTGGCGACTTTTGGTCCAGGTGATGCCCGGCGTTACAGATAACTGCTATCTATATGTAATTCCAGCAATATCAGAAATATTGTGATACTTATATACTAACCGAATAGCCTATTTGAATTTTTTATTCCATCAAAACTCGTAAACACTCCAGATATCTTCATTATACTTTCATTAGAGACTCCTTCCATAATAATAATTATGGGGGAATTCACTGTGAACAATCCGTTGAAAGACTTGCCTGCAAAACCACAACCGAATCATCCAATAATCAAATTGGTAAGAAGCGGTAGCATTTCTATTTACCAATTATCTTTACGACTTAATAAAAGCTATTCACATACTGCTAATTTAATCAGCGGATATGCTTATCTTACCTCAGAAACTAAAAAGATATTTGATGACATTATTGAAAACTTAGGGAGCTAAAAATGAAAATTGAAACTAATAAACAGTTTTATCAACCAGTCGGTTCCCACCGTGTAGGTAGGTTGAACAAAGGCGTTAAAAGATCGACAAGTCCTGAAGCAAAACATCAACGTAGAAGCGAAAGAACTTATAGTAGGGGAACCCAAGCAAAATACCGACAAACGCAATTATTATTCAATGAAGCGGGATCGAAATTTTTAAAAATTCTACAGAATCATTTATTGAGTAGTTCAAAACAAGTTTAGAAAGGGGAGAATCCTGTGGAGCATTCTCAGGTAATAAAGGGATTATCAAAGGGAAAATAAATAATTGTTAGGAAAGGCTACACCAGCAAGGCCTCATCCTTAAGCTCGGCTCCGAACCTCCTGACCACTTCCTCTACAGTAAGGGCTTTTTTCTCTTCTCCGTGGATATCAAATTGTACTTTTCCTTCGTGGAGCATGATCATGCGGTTTCCGTACCGAATGGCCTGGGGCATGTTGTGGAATGGCCTGGGGCATGTTATGGGTGACCATAACAGTGGTAAGGTTGTTTTCCTCGACAATTTTTTGTGTGAGATCCATAACCTTCTGGGCTGTTTTGGGATCGAGTGCTGCGGTATGCTCATCCAAAAGCAGTAACTTGGGAAGAGATAAGGTGACCATAAGCAGGGTCAGGGATTGACGCTGGCCACCGGAAAGGAGACTGACCGTGTCTTTTAACCTGTTTTCCAGTCCGAGCTCGAGCATCTTGAGTATTTCCCGGTAGTGCTCCCGGCGTGACTTTGCCACCCCCCAGCGAAGCCCCCTGGTCTGGCCACGGAGATCTGCCATTGCAAGGTTTTCCTCAATGGTCATGGACGAGGCAGTGCCCATAAGGGGATTCTGGAAGATCCTTCCGAGATATTTTGAACGTCGGTGCTCTGCAAGTTGCGTAACTCGGGAACCAGATATAAATATCTCACCTTCATCAGGAAAAAAAGTGCCGGAAGTGAGATTGAGAAGAGTAGTCTTTCCCGCACCATTGCTGCCGATTATGGTGACGAAGTCTCCTTTTTTAATATGAAGACTGATCCTATCTATAGCCACCTTTTCATCTATGGTGCCCTTTGAGAAAATCTTTCTTATGTCTTCCAGTTTTACCATAGATCCCTCAGGCCTTACACTCCTCTCAAGTGAAGCTTACCCTCTTTCCCTTTTTTAAGGGCCGGAATACCGAGTGCCAATATTACCATCACACCCGTTGCCATCTTTAAATCCGTGGGGGCTAGCCCCATTCTGAGCCCAAGGGATATAATGAACTTGTATATAATAGAGCCCACCACTGCCGCAAGCGTCATCCGCTGCACCGACTTTTTTCCAATCAGCGCTTCTCCGATGATTATGGAAGCCAGTCCTGCCACTATCATTCCAATACCCATTCCCACGTCAGAGAAGCCTTGATCTTGGGCAACAAGTGCACCGGAAAGGGCCACAAAGGCATTTGAGATCCCAAGCCCTAAAACCGTCATGTTGTCGGTATTTACCCCGAGAGTGCGTATCATTTGCTCATTATCCCCCGTAGCCCGCATAGCAAACCCTAACTGGGTATGTAAAAACATATCTGTAAGAAACTTTACACATAATGTCACTACAAAAAAGAATGCTATTATTGGAATGAAACGGTTGACATCAAGGTTCTCCAAAGGGGTTAAAAGGGTGCTTACGGTGAGCAACTGTATGTTTGACCGTCCCATTATACGCAAGTTAACCGAGTAGAGTATGGTCATCATCAAGATTCCGGCCAGAAGGCTGTTGATCTTTAGTTTTGTGTTGAGAAGACCGGTGCAGCAACCGGCTAGAAACCCCATGATAATGGCCATAAGGATGCCGTAGATTGGCGGTACCCCCTCCATTATCAGGCGGGCAACCACTGCCGCGCCCAAGGGAAAACTGCCGTCCACGGTAAGATCGGGGAAGGCCAGGATGCGAAAAGTAATTACTATCCCTAAGGCCACAAGCCCATAGGCCAGGCCCTGTTCGAGTGATATTGGAATAGTCCTTAATAAACTACTGAGTAGCATTCATTTACCAGTTAAAAGAGGGGAGAAACATTCTCCCCTCGACATTCAATTTCCGTGTTTACTTGCCCTTTACTACATTGCCTTGATCATCCCAGAATTTATCCGCAGCCTTTTTCACCAAAGTCGAAGCCAGTTTTGCCCCTTGTGCCTTGGCGTGCTTCAGGCTCACCCAAAGGCTATATTCCAATGCGAGCCCGGCAGGGATGTTGCCGGGGTTTTCGCCTTTCAGTATCCTTGCGGCCTTTTTCCCCGCTGTGTATCCTACCAGGAAGTAGTCAGGCCCATACGCCGCAACGGCTCCTCTCGGCACGCTGTCTCTATCACCGGCATTGTTCGCGTTGCAGACCTTTACAATGGACTCAAAAGCGGAAACACACGTGTTATCAGAGGTGATATGGATAGCGTCTACTCGGCCTACCAGGCTCTGTGCAGCCTGCATCACCTCAGCACTCGTGGAAACATGGGCTTCAATAAGCTTAAGACCCATTCCTTCTATGGCCTCTTTCATCTCCTTGACATGGAACGTGACATTTACATCACCGGGATTATAGATGGTGCCCCATCTCTTTGTGCTGGGTACCAGGTCCTGGTATATCTTGCATTGAAGGGTAATAGGCCACCTATCGCTCACGCCAGTAACATGAGTACCTGTCTTACCCATTTTGGGCACAATACCGGTTGCTACAGGGTCAGTGACCGAGGAAAAGACAATAGGTATGGTCTTACTCACTTTTACCTGAGCCTGGGCATTGGGTGTACTGATTGCATGAACCAGATCGACTCTATCATCTTCGAATTTTCTGGCAATTATTGCACAGTTAGGCTGATCACCCTGTGCATTTTGCCGGTCAATGGTAATGTTTTTGCCCTCAATAAATCCTTCTTCTGCAAGGGCGGCCTTGAACCCTTTGGAATCATTGTCAAGTGCTGGGTGGGCAACAATCTGGGCTTCACCGATGCGGATCATCTTAGCTGAAAGACCAGTGCAAAAAATGAGGCCCAATACCAAAAAAAATGTGAACACAAACATCAATCTTTTCATGATTCTCCCTCCTTTTTGTTAGTTAATAAAACGTTCCCTATTTACCCATCGCCCTATTGCTAAAGGGCATGCCGAGGATGTAATTGGCCACCTCCAGACCACATAAATCTCTATCGACCATCAACGGTATATCTTGGAGGCGTAGTATCGGTAGGCCCTTTCTGTGGGCGTAACCCCCTCTTTCTTTGAAGCCTTAAAATTTTCTCTGACCCCATACTTGCAAACTTTTTCAGTATGGGACTTAACATTATCCAGACTGGCCTTTTCCCGGTGCATATACTCTTCCATTCCAGCGATCACCCCACCGGTATTATGCATCCAATCCACCTGAAACAGTATGTCCCGTTCATCAAGGATTTTTGCAAGCCTGATCTCTTCTTCTTGGTTGGTGGCCTTGAGCTGGTTATTGGCTGCACCAATAATTATGGAGTACTTAAGTGCTTTAATGGTCTCCTCATCTACGATGCCTCCCATAGCACATGGAATAAAAATGTCTGCTTCAAAACTGAGCACATCTTTGGGATCAACCTCTTTCACACGATTAGGAAACCGAGCCACTAATTTTTTTACAGGATCTCGCATAATGTCCGCAATAAATATGGTAACGTCCTCTTTCACAAGGTATTTCTCAACAAGAGGATAACCAACGGCCCCTGCGCCCTGTACCATAATGGTTTTTCCTGCCAGAGTCTTGGAGCCAAACTTTAGATCAGCTGCCTCCTTTAAAGCCAGATAGATACCATATGCAGTAGGGCCTCCAGTAGGTCCGATTTTACTGTCAAA
>JAFDHR010000534.1 GCA_019308645.1 Deltaproteobacteria bacterium | reverse complement strand
ATCATCCCACTCCTTAAGACCGCGCGATTCCTTGGCCTCTTTATACATCTCCATCAATTCGGTTTTTAAGGGATCCCAGACCCCATCAAAATCCTCTATAAAGGGTTTGATTTTTTCTTTGAAAATTGGTTCACGCGCCTTGGCTTCTTCTTCCGTGGTCCTCAAGGCTGTGAGGTACGGATAGCCGTCGAGAACTCTATAACCCCAACCCTTCGTAGTGGGTAAATGAAGGGTCTCAGCGGCATTCGAGATTGCGTATACGTACCAGTACCAGCCAGTGCCAAAATAAAGGGGTTTCATTGGAGGTTTTCAATGGACAAGGTCGCATAAAAGGACATCATAGACCTTAGTATCCCTTTCATCATCGTATTCGTAAAAAGTAAGATCATAAGCTGGATGCAACATTTTTGTTCCTCCTTATCATTGAGTTGAACCAATCTTTTCCAAACATGATTCAGGGTTGACTGTTTATGCTTATAAAAAGCCCTTTTTCTTCACCTCTTTACGAATCGCGTTAACATCAGATCAGCAACCTGATCAACGGCACTTTTCTTTTTTAGGGTCGTTATTGGCCGAGTTTGCACCAAGAAAATATTATCGGGATACGTCAAATTCGCTTCTATGGCCCATTCAATATCTTGAGGCCTCCCATAATGGGATTCTACACGTTTCGCCATATCCGCTATTTTTGTGGCCTCTTCATCAGAGAAACAGGGTTCAGACTGTTTCTCTTCGGGAACGTCTTCCTCCTTTGTACCTGTTTCAGTTATTACATGCTGTTTCAGTTTCTGCGAGATATTCTTTTCTTCTATCTCCAGTATTTCCTTATTAATATAATATCTATCCGGAGTCACGAATCCCTGGACTACGCTCTCAGCCGTGCCCCAATTTCCTTCGAGCATAACCCAGGCAGTGTTTCCTGTTGATGGAAGTGCTGTAAAAGCAACACCAGCAGATCGGGAATTAACCACTTTCTGTACTATAACCCCCATGAGTTTATCCATTATGGGCAGATTGTTCCTCATCCGATAAGAAATGGCACGGGAAGTAAATAGGCTAGCCCAGCAATCCCTCACCCTAACTAAAAGGTCATGAGCTCCTATGACATTAAGATAGGATTCATATTGTCCGGCAAAGGCCGCTGTGGGTAAATCCTCAGCACACCCACTTGATCTGACAGCAACGGGAACCTCCTCCATTTTACACTCAGCGCTCAAAACCTTATAAGCCTGAGATACGGTCTCTTTGAGTTCCTTTGGAACATCATTGGATGTGATTACCTGAGATAATGTCCGACTGAGTGTTTCATAGTCTTCTATACTTTTTGGAACCTCTTTAAATGCCTTCAATGTTTTATTCATTTCTTTATCGGCACCTGTCTCCTTCAAAAAAAAATCAAAGGCCTGAGCGGTTACTACAAAACCGGGTGGAACCGGCATACCTATTCTCATCAACTCCCCAAGATTGGCACACTTTGTTCCCGTGATATTTACACTCCCCTGGTTAACCTTTTCAAATTCTAATATCCACAGTGCGGTCACACGAAAACCTCCTTGCAGGCCAGACTATTATTAGCAGGCCCTGGATTACTTTTGCTATTCTTTAATCATTTCTTCCTGATAACCTTTTGCATCACGAATAGCATTTATAAGCTTTTCAGATGTGGTTACCCAAACAATTGGGGTAACCTTAAAGGAAACTATAGAGCCCCTATAAGTTTTAGATATTAGTTTCATATCAGGAAACCTTTGTCAAATAAAAATTGGAGAATGCGTACCCCTTTTACTGCTTAAGGCTCCCTGATAGGTTTGAACTTTGGCAAGCTGAATTCTTCATTAATATCCTCCCATGTCACCTCCAATGGCATGTCACACCTCACATCTTGAGGTTTACAACCGACTATGTTGCTCAGAAGTCGCGGACCCTCTTCAAGTTCTATAATGGCGGTTACATAAGGGAGGTCATTCTCAAATGCCTTGTGAAACGCCTGATGGTATACCACAAAAGTGTAA
>JAFDHR010000533.1 GCA_019308645.1 Deltaproteobacteria bacterium | reverse complement strand
TAAAGATTCCTAATGAGGTTACAGCTAAAACTCTTAAAGATGCTGAAAATGATAATGATCTCCATAAAGTTGATTCTGTTGATGAATTATTTCACGAGCTTGATAGTTGAACCTGCATTATACAACTTAATTCAAAAAGGATTATAAAAGGATCAAAAAACAAAATAAGGATCTTTTTAACTTAAGGGCGGTCATCGAAAAACTGGTTGCAGGACAATCGTTGGAGCCAAGGTTTAGGGACCACCAATTATCTGGAAGCTGGAAAGGTCATCGCAATTGCCACATAGAACCAGACTGGATATTAATCTATCGAATTACAGCTGATGATTTGTATTTAGAGAGAACTGGTTCACATTCTGAGCTATTCAAAAAGTGATAAATTGAGGTTCATAAAACGCTCTATTGTGTCTTGCATCAACAATATTAGCCAGAGAAAAAGTCAGGGGAAATACCCGCCTAAAGATGGGTAACAATGATTGAGGTAATAATGTTTATGAGCAGCTTCATCTATAGAGAGCCTGGGGAAGAGATTCAGGCGGATTGATGAAGATTGTTACAATGTGTAAATGCTAATGATATATGCATATTTGACCTTTGAACTTGATAAATCTGTAAAGGGATAGCGGAGTAAGATTGCATCATTCTTTGAGCAGGTGGGCATACCCGTCATCCGGTAGGTTATTCCAAACCGTATCTAAAGAGATTTGAATGGTGTTTAGCCAGAACTCTGATTCATCGCTTTCGGGAAAAACAGTTACCAAAACCCTTGTTCTTTCAGGTATTTTTTCCTTTTTCAGAAGCTCAATTTCTTCTTTTCGTGCAACCATATATTCCCGTTTCATAACTTACATTCATTAAATACGGATATTTTTTAAACCAAGAGAAGTGTCAAGGTTCTATCATCTGTTTTTCCAGTGACTTTTCAGAAAATATGAGACACTCTCTAGTTTCCTGTCCCTAAAATACTTTTTACCTTTCATTCCTTGCAAATGCTTCACTTTTCTTGTATATGAATAACTGGGAGGTGAAAGATATGCCTAAAGAAAGTCTAACCCTCAGGATTGATAGTGAACTGCGGGAAATATTTGCAACTCTAGCAAGGGATGAGGAGCGCTCTTTAAACAGACAGATAGAGATGGCCTTACGTGAGTGGGTGAAAATGAAAGAGCAATTACATCCAACATTTGTGGCTGATATCAAGGAAGCAATCTCAGGGCTCAGGGCAGGAGAGAAAGAGCCTGTCTGGAAGGGTTAAATAATTGTATCGTCAATCAGCCTTTAGAAAATATAATCGCATAAAAAAGAAACTCCCTTTACCCTTAAGAAACCAGATCAATCTTATCGAGGATGAAATAGCCTTGAATCCTTATTCCAGTGAAAGAAAGAAAGGGGATTTGAAAGAAGTCTTTGTTAAGAAATTTCCCCTCCTCGGAGAGGAATATCTTCTTGCCTATCAGGTTAATGAAAGAGAAAGAGAAGTCACTTTTCTGGCTATTGGGGGGCATGAAAATTTTTACCGTGAATTAAAGATATATCTTAAATCAGGATAAAACGGTAAAAAATGACTCTTCAAACTCCGGTTTACCTTTATACTTCCCCATAAAGAATCCCGGCGCCTTGTCCATGTGCTCTGTTAGAGTCACCAAACTGTTAGACCTCCATCCAAAACTAAAACTTGCCCTGTCATATAATCTGAAGCCTTGGAGGCTAAATAAATTACCGCACCTTTAAGGTCATCCTCGTTTCCAAATCTTTTTATAAGGAGCCGTGAAATTATTTTATCACCCCAGTTGTCTAAACTCCATTTGCTCATTTTGGTAAGGAACCAGCCCGGTGCAATGCAATTCACGTTTATGTTATGCTTTGCCCATTTTGTAGCTAGATCCTTTGTAATAATAACCACGGCTCCTTTGGAGGTATTGTAAGGAATTGAATTCAAGTAATCAGGATCAGTACCTCGAAGACCAGCATATGAGGAAATATTGATGATCTTTCCGCTTTTTTGTTTGATCA
>JAFDHR010000532.1 GCA_019308645.1 Deltaproteobacteria bacterium | reverse complement strand
GAAGGCGCTGGCTATCGGGGTTAAGAATGATAAGACCCAGAGACGATATACCTATTTACAACACAGGCTACGATGGTCGGAAAAATGGGACTCATAAAAAATTTATTGTACTCAGGTTGCCAGGTTCATAGTTTCCCGATGAAATCGGGATTGGTTACCTTATTTTCATATTGGTCCACGCCCGCCGTCTGGCAGGCGGGTCTGGGCCAGGGTTTTGTAAAATGACGCAACCGATAGCCGTTAAACGTAACGAGCAGCGTAACCGATAGACCGTAGACGTTAACTTGATTCTAAGTAAATTAGAGGTGGAGGATTATATAATATCACCTCCCCATAGCATCTCACAAAAAATGTGCCAGGGCAAAACGCTGATTGTAGAGGTTAATTTTCTGGGCAAAGGGTCTCTTGAAACGATGAAACTTTTTCTGCATTTGTTTTCTTCATGAAACAGATGGAGCCCTTTTGTGCTGTTCCCCACATTTTCTGAAGATTTGATTTCTATGGCGACTTCTGCGTCTCCTAAGATAAGGTCAACCTCTGCACCACTCGCTGTTCTCCAAAAGGAAATCGGAAAATCCAATCCGCTGTAGTGACTATAGGCCCAACATTCTTGAAGAATAAAATGCTCAAAGGCTCTCCCGTACTCTCTGGTACCGGGCGTTATAGATCTATAATTTAAAAGGGCAGAAACAATTCCTGTATCAAAGAAAAAGAATTTGGCGGTTTCAATAAGCCTTCTTTTCTTTGATTTTTTCCATGGCAATAATAGCCTGCCTATCAGGGTATCTTCAAGTATCTGATAGTATTCCCGAATGGTCTTTACAGAAACGCCGCTTTCTCTTGCAGCGTTGGAGTAATTTAAGAGCATTCCATTAGTAATCGCCGCAGACTGTAGAAACTTAGAGAAAGCCGGTAAATTCCTGGTTAACGCCTCGACTTGAATTTCTTCTTTAAGATAGTCATGGACATAAGCCTTTAGGTCCATTTCACTTTTTCGTGAAAGGTAGTGAGATGGCAGGAGGCCAGACACAAGCACCTTCTCTAAATTGAACTTTTTTAATTCCTTTGTGACCAAAGGATAAAGCTCGAAGCGCCAGGCCCTTCCGCCCAACAAATTACCTTTTCCCCTCCTGAATTTCCGCGCACTGGAGCCAGACAGAATAAACTGGAAGCCTTTGTTCTCTATCAGCCAGTGAATTTCATCCATCAGGTGGGGAATTTTCTGAACTTCATCAATGACAACCGTTTTAGAAGCCTGTGCCTCGACAATTTGACGCAATCTCGTGGGCCTCTGACTTAATGATAAAAAAAGGTCATAATCCAATAAATCTATCCAGCACGCATGGGAAAATTGCTGTTTTAATAGTGTTGTTTTGCCTGTTTTTCTCGGCCCCCACAGGAAGGCAGAACGATTTGAAGGTACGTCAATCTGCTGGAGCCTTTTTATCAGCCGTTTTTTATTCATGCATGACTTATATGATAATTTATATCATAAGTCAAATTATTTGTGATAATTTGGATAATCATCCCAACAATTTTACATTAGACTGTAAAGAAAATGATAAGAAGCCTTTTTTGTGGCTATAAACGATTACGATCATGTATTGAAAATTTCTTTCAGATACTTATGCTTGAATTTGAGGCATATGAGTTAGAGAATAAGATATTTTCTGAATTGAATTTTAGGCCAGAAGATATCTTAGATTTGATAGATAGGATCTTTAGCAAAGCTAACATGGAGCCATATATCTAAGCGGTCGCGGGGTGAGCCCGAATAGGAGGACTCTTTGTTGGTTTCGAGGCTCCTGGGCTGAAATGCATTTAATTCCCGGATAGGTTTTTGACTATGTCAGTGGCTTGAGCAATAATGCCGTCAAACAGTTCTTTCACTGAGAGTATATCATGAACCATACCCACACCCTGACCGCAGGAGATAATGCCCGCATCTAAGTCCCCCTTGTCGTACATCATCTTGGCCTTTTCTCCGGCAACAATCTTCAGAATCTCGGACAAATCGGCCTGGCCA
>JAFDHR010000045.1 GCA_019308645.1 Deltaproteobacteria bacterium | reverse complement strand
CTGGGGTCCTCAAGGACATTATCAATGCGAACTTCTTTCTCCTCAAACTCATAATCAGCGGATAATGACCCAATACCCCCAACGTCTGTTGTAACAGTAGCCTCCTTGTATATGTACGGGCCACCAGTATCAACATCAACAACGGGACCGTTATAAGGAGTTACTTCCTCCTTACCAACCAACCCCAAGGTGAATCTAACAACCTCACCTTTAGTAAAGGTAATAGTCGCTTCCCTCACCTTCACCTCCAAAATCTCCCGCTGCCGATATTGATCAACAATGAACACTGTCGCAAACATACCTTGGTTATATCCCATTGTGTCGCGGTCAATAACCCAAGAAATCAAGTCATCAAGAGACGCCACTGTTGGCTGTAGCGCGACAGGGACACCACCTTCGAACCACTGACCACTGGAAAACATCAAATGGTTATAGTCAGTATAGTCTGCCTGCTGATAAATCTCAGCATTACCCATTCGAGCGAAATCCAACGTATCGTTGAACGGAAGCCAGTTAGTATTAGCAGCACCCTCCTCTGGTGTGCCCTCAGCAGACTGAAGAGCAAAGCCAAATCGAGCGTGTTTACTTAAACTCGGGCCAACTGTCAATAACATAGTATTTTACCTCCTTCCATTCTCAAACTGGAGTTGCCGCCTTGTCAATAATCGAAATTCTCTTCGCTTCAATGTATATGTCACCCCAATCAATTTGGCTGCCTGTGGCGGTTGCCACGTTCCGCTCTCCGCTAGGACCAGTCACTCGACCTGGAGTCGGAACTAGCTGCATTGGTCTACTAATATAAGAGTCGTAGCAAGTACCACCCAATGTATAATCCTCCCCAAGCAGCGTTACCAGCGTCTCCATCTCCCCCACAATAGTTTGCCTGTCATATCCTTTGCCCATCAAACGAGCATATCGCACAATAATACTATAAGTATCAATCCATTGGACATTAGTCAAATCTTCCCGGTTCACTCTTGCTCCGAATACCCAAATGCCAGGAAACCACGTATTCTGTGGGTCAGGCGGTCCCAAAGCAAGAAAGTCCTGCTGTACTAACTTCAAGGAGCTGCACAAAGAAGGTAACGTATAAAGTCTTACATAAGCCCCACGAGCTACTGTATACGCGTGGGTTATCCCACTTGTTGTATAAAGATGCCACTCCTTCGTGCCCAATTTGCTAGTATCAATAGTAATGGTCTCTTGGTGCTCAATACTGTTTGGCTCATTGGCAGCACTTGGTTGAACAATTACTGCCTTGTCGGTTGGCTCCAGTGGATTGTTATACCAAAGATGGGTGCCAACAATTCCTGCGCCAGCATCATCACCTGTAAACTCCTCACCGACACATATTTTGGTATCGGCGGGGGCGGCATCCTGTTTCAGCAATACACGGCCAAGACAAAGGTTCCTGGTGCCCTCGAACGGATTTATCGTATAATCTGGGCGCAATTTAGAGCATCCCCGCTGTGCCTATGATTTCCTTCAACGTGACTACCTGATATGGTCCAAGTGCGTCATAAGGCGTTCTCCGAGCAATAACCTGGTAGAATCTACAAGCATACACAGTTGACCCCGCGTCAAAATCACTTTCAAGTGCATTTATATCATAAATAGTCAGTTCATTACTGTCTACTGACTTCACTTTGCAAAGCTGAACAGTTGCGTCTGATTTTATAGAAATCTGGTCACCCGATGCAAATCCAGTATCATCAGCAACAGACAGAACAGTATCACCAATAACAGCATCAGCTGAAAGAGTAGTAGTAACCGCCTCCCTTACTCCTTCCAAAACACGAGGCTTCTTAACAAGCACCAAATAACCCAAAGCTAAATCCACATCAGGGTCCGCCCAAAGCTCCGCAGTCGTTTCAATAATGCCTTCACTAGCCATCATCAACGACTGCTCATCTGGGAATATCCGTCCCATCTTGTCTTCCCCATAAATATCCGAAGTATCAAGGACCACGGACAAATCGTGACGCTGGTCTGGTGCGTTCCTGTAAATCCTCATTGGGCTGGTCCGCATCCAAAGTTTGCTCATCAGCCCCATATCACCCCAGACGATCTGGCGTATGAACCAACAGCCCGCGAATTGGCAGTAAGTGTCTTAGGAAATCTATGTCGCAGACAGGTCTCCAAAGCATCATTTTCCAGCTTCAATATCTGAGCAGCATATCTCCCCTCGCTGCCCATTCTAATATTCAAATCGCCATATCTTAGGCTCGTAGCTCCTCCGGGGATAACTCCGTCTTCATTGTCAGCAGCACTTAGCTGACCTAGAATATCCGCCGCTACTTTCTTTGCCTGAGCTACTCGAATATCGTAAGGAGGAGTTTCATACCCCCAGGTCACGGTCATCTCAACATTCTGAGTGCCTGAAAGGAAAAACGGGTAAGTACGGCCAGTGGTATATTTAATGGTGGAAACAACTTGGACTGGTCTTATCCGTCCATCAGAATAATACTTGTAATCATCAGCATCCTGGTCATCATCTGTAATAACCAAATCAGAAACAGAGACGAGAGGAACAAACCCAAAGTGACTCAAATCCAAACAGTCCAATCCATTACCATCCACTGCTATGGAGACATCTTCGTGGTAATCAAAATCGTGACCAGCCTTCCCGTTGACCCACATACGAGCATCGGGAATGTGAAAGCGGATAACTTCGTCACGATCATCACTGCTAAGCCAACTACCCAAAGTTGTATAGGCATCATCAACTGACACACGCCGAAGCACAGTCAAAACATCGCGGACGGTGCAGTACCGCTCGTCCGACAACCCAGAAACAGTATGGTCCGACGCCCTAGTAACAGGCACGTTCCAACACCTTCCCTAGCTCATCCATAATCAAATCGTCGGGTATTTGTTCCAGACATTGCGCTGGTGGAGTACAAAACTTATATTGATGCGAATTGCAAGGTGGGCAGCCACAAAATCTATTACCCTGAATTATAGTACAGTTCGGCTGGTCTACAATCCTCAATTTGTTATCTACATGCCCATATAGTGCAAGTGTAGGCTTGTTAAGAGCATTAGCTAAATGGGTTGGACCAGTATCTCCAGTCAAAACAGCATCGCAGGCATTCATAACAGCTATAAGCAACCCAGTATCAGTTTGACCAGTCAAATTGACCACGCCATCAATGTCCCAAATCGCTTCATGTTGGTAATGCAAACATACTGGTGTCATGCCAGCATCCACCATCCGACCTAATATCCCTATCAACTTCTCAGAAGACATCATCCTCATCCAGTTCGCTCCTCTAACACCGACAGCGACCAATGGATGCTTGTCTGGTAAGAGCTTAGCAGCTTCCTCAGCCTCACTGGGCTGAACAAAAACTGGCATCTTATGGTCATCTAACTCATCAAAACCTGCCAAAATCCCGAATAAATCTGGCCGAGGAACGGTTTCTTGTAACGGATGGTCTTCGACAGATTGAGACGGATAAGTCCAATCAGCCACATAATCATAGGGACGATACTCATAGGCCTCCTCCAAATTAACTGCCCTTGTCACCGACGGATTGTTAAGAAGAAGCCTCTTGTTTCGCTCGTCACACGCATAAACAATTTCACAATCGGGTAACACCCGTTTCAAAGTTGAAAGTGTTGGCAGCGACAGCAATACGTCCCCCAACCCTCCGTGTCTAATTATCAAAATGCGCATATTTAACTGAACTGGTGATACTACTTCGGAATAGGCTGCTGCCATCTCAGCCAACGTTACTTCTCTAAAACCATTACGCTTTTTGAGAACCTTATATATGTGAAGAGGGACTTTATAGAGTTTCCCCTTTTCATACTCCTCGTAGTATTCAAGGTTCAATGCAGGGTCATCAAAACGAACTCTAGCCTGTAACCCATCACAATTGCAAAGAACTACCTTATCCCCAAGCGGTTCCTTCTCTCTGAGTACGCAGCTATCATTAGACAGAAGATACGCTAAATCTGACGGATTTGTTACTTCCGTCCATTCTCCCGCTGTAAATGTATAGTTCTGAGATACTTGATTGCCGGCAGCTACGTGGTAGGATCTAGACCCAAAGGGAGTGAGAAAAACACGCACTGTCCCACCCCCTATTCATCCTTCCCACCTATCATCCCACTAGATCCCACCGTTTCAGTTGTTACTCCTCTAGGCTTGTCCTTGCCAATATCAACGACTATATCAGTCTCGGATGAACTCCCCCCTGTCCTCAATTGACCACTCTCAATCAACTCCTTGAGTTGAGCCAACACAGTGGGGTCGGTTATATCCAAAGGCTTGTCAGTATCAGGCCGTCCAGTTTTGAACATCTCCGTATCACCAGGACGACCGGGTATGTTACATCTGACCTTTTGGAATGCATCAAAGTCCTCATCGGTATCTATACGCTGAGCGACACCTATTTCAAAGGTGTAACTTCGACCCGCATCTACCGTAGACGGGAGCGTAAGAGTCCTTGGATGGAAATCCGTCGCTGGGATATACAACCATCCACCTGCTTGATTTTCATTTGCCATTTTTATCATCCTTTTTTAATTATACCGTTGCCGGAATGTGACTGTTGCGAATGCCGTACTGCAATCTGTCCCCATGACAAATTTAGCTCGCCTTTTAGGTTTTTGCCAAGGACGCCAGCCCGCGTCCTAAATAACAGTTACTCAGCTTAGTACGCAGCCATTAGACTCGGGTCAACTTCAGGCCGGATATTCCGTCCCACTACTACCGCATCGATGCGACGATAGTTTACATCAAACTCGCCCCACCAAGAGTAGTACTGAACCTTACCATCAGTCTGACGCAGACCAAGATGGAACCTCATCTCGGGGCCATAGCCAACTACCATATTACCCCGCTCAACCAATAGAATAAATGTGAATTCCTCAGCCGAATCAGACTGACTAAGCACACCAGGCTTATCAACTGGAATTGCGGGTACAGGAGTAATTGGCACACCAGCAAAGGACAAATCGCCTTCCTGGGTCATCGACAAATCACCAAGATTGGTGGTCCGCCTTGACAGATAGTCACGGTACTCAATAGCCACCAGATCGCTGACATAGAAGCGGAAGTCGCTCCTGCGAGCCGGGTCCGCCCGCCACTTAGCTGGCAAAGCCTTCCACATATCCTTGAAGATTTTGGGGTTAACATATCCCCCAGCGTGGTCAACGACATGACCAGAACTAGCCAGAGTAGCCCAACCATCAATGGTAGTCATACTGCCTGTGGCATAACCATCAGGAGTAGTCCCGCCAATTTCAGAATTGATGGCATTATTCTCAATCTCACTAGCCAACGTCTTACGAACTGCGGCGTCGATATCATCGGCCAGTTGACCTCGCGCAATATTATAGCGCGGCAGATGAGTAGCCTCAAATTCATACAGAACATCAGCCGTCTGAGGATTAAGAGTCCGCCCACCGAATACGGGCGTTACTTGGTCATCATCAGACACTTCTTCGGTGTATCCTAGCCCCATTGCCATTCGTCCTGCCGGAATGTCAAGGGTAGCTAAATCAAGGCTAGGTGCATCCAAGGTCAAATGGGTAGCATCCTTCAGCATAACTGAGGTATCGACAGTTAAGTCAATAAACTCTCGAAGCTGCCCCCCATGGAGAATGAGCATATCCGTACTAGCCGTTTCACTAGTAACTGCCTTGTTAATATACTCTCGAGCTGTTTGTATTTGTGCGGCCATCTTGTGAACCTCCTTCTAATGTCAAACCTTTTCTAACTTATCGCGTCGCCGACTTTATGTGATTCGCTATTATGTGTGATACATCTGTGGAGCCTCCATTGTCCCCCGAATCACTACCCTGAGGAATCTGAGCGGAAACTCCACCGGCCTTTGCAAGAGATGCAACAGCTTCAGACAAAGCTCCTATTTGCTCCTCTTGCTTCGATTGAGCTGTCTTATTTTCAGACAACTGCTTAAAAATGACTTCGAGATTCTCATCAATCCGCTCAATCACATCATCAGATGGTTCCTTTGTCTCAGTCTGTTCGTCCTCCGCATCCTCAGACTTTTCAACAGATTCCTCGTTCTCATCCTCATTTTCGTCCTTGCCTTTTTCCACAGACTCATCATCTGTCTTCTCAGTCTCGTCCTCGGACTTCTCCATACTATCAAGCCTCTCAGCCAACGAGTCAATCCTTTCAACTAGGGACGCAAGGACTTCAGCCACTTCTGGCTTCTCCTCAGCCCTCTTGATTTCGTCCTGAGTCCCGGCATCAGTATGCTCGGCCTTCTCGTCTGCCTGTTCATCCCTAGACGATCCCCCAAAAAGACTTGTCAGACTTGCCCACACAGCCTGACCGAGATTCTGCTGGGCTTTCTTAATTGGGTCTTCCATCGCTGATATACCTCCTTCGTTCACGTCACATTCAGTTTTATTCACACAATGCTTCTGATACAAACTCTGCGCCTTTTTCTTCAGGTCTTCCCGCTTAGAATCACTAATCGTCTCCACCACACCCTTAATTTGGTTGGCGCGGGCTGCCGCATTTCTCAAATGAGCACAATCATAGTTCCCTTCCTTGTCCTTAACGGGTAAATGCCTCGCATTTCGCGGTACAGTCTTCCCCTCTTCATCCTTCTTGCCTGTATTCTCAACATATAAAAAGGAAGAATCAGGAAAATCATTTATGGTTGCAGTGGTCCATTTAGCCTTCTCCAATTCCTCGGGGGTAAGTTCTGCTACTGATTTACCAACCAAATCGTAATAAATAGTTATCTTCTCTACATCCGACAACTCATCAAACTTGGCCTTCTCTGTCTCTCTTGTCGTCGGCACGGTTTCTTCGCCTTCCTTCCAGGTCATTCTACCACCACAATTCTCACAGTAGTATTCATACTCTCCCGCCTTACTTCTACTCACTTTCATCTCACTTCCACACTCAGGACAAACAAGAACACCAGACCACCTAATTTCAGGTTCGGCGGCCTTCACCTTCTCCGCATTTGGTCTAGTCATCTTAGCCCCACACTTAGGACATTCTATCTCGTAACAAGGCTTGCCAGTTTCATGCTCCTCTTCATGACCACATTCAGGACAAACACAAATACTACCAGGACCAAGCCCTTGTCCCCCAGGTTGCCTGCCCATTGTCTCGGCAGCTTTGAAAATCATTCCAGTCCAATCACTCATGCCCTTCTCTGCTCCAGATGGGCTAATCCAAGTATCTTGGTTCATCGCCGAATTTGCTGAACAAAGCAGTACGTGTTGCAACTCGACATCGTTTATCTCACTTACTGCGCGGCCCGTCTGTGGGTCATAAGTTCGTTTAACTGCCCCCTCTGGCAATCTTCCCGAAATGGAAAGTTTCATTGTCTTCCGCTTTTCAACATCCAGCAAATCCTCGTAAATCGTTTGAGAAAATGGGTGGGATTTCTTCAGTTGCCCCGCAATCCGAAAAACACTAAGGTCATCATCACTTATTTCTGGCCGACACCACCCAATCCGCGAAATAACACTAACTTCACCTTCTTGATGACTCCCCGCTGTCACCAATGGAATTAAACCAGTATTCCTCATAGATTGAATCGCACGCTCGGTAACTCGGTCACCACCCTTATCAATCACTGAAGACGATGCCTGGCCTATAAAATCAAGTTGGTCATCTTTACCCACACTGGCCTTTTCAATCGAGGCAACGAACGAAAATTCTCCTGGCATTCTAGTAGCCTCCAGGTTAAACTTTTCTCTTACCATCCTATGGGTAGTGGCAATCGCAATCCCTTCATCCATATCAGGGTTCTCACGCAGCATCGCATTTAATACACGAAGAGCATAAGCACGCTGTTCATAGGTATAACCATCAAATCCAGATGGCAAATCCTTGACAGAGTCATAGGGCACTAGCCATCACCATACCCAACAAAAAAGGAGCCAAGGTAATATGCACCTGGCTCCCATATCAGGTCTAAGCTCCCATCAGTTAAATATTAGAGGAAGGGCGGCGATGGGAGCGATATATTTATAAAATATATTGACCGCCCTTGTTGCCCCGCTTAGCTAGAGCTGAGCTATCCTCATTATTGTGCGCTATTATACTTTATTTACTTAATCACGTCAAGCCGTTGGCAAAAACCTCTCTGGTATTGCTAACATTTCATTCAACATAGACGCCCAAACAAGTATAAATGTTTCATCCAAAATCTCACATAATCTCGCAGTTAGTGTTGCAATTTACCACCAATGGCAACATAAATAATCAAACTGCCAAAATGTTTCATCAGCCCATATTCCGCCAGCACTAAACCATCTCCACATCATCATCTTCCTCTGTCTCTGGCACAAACTTCGCCATCTTCTTCAATCCCAAATCCTCCAAAATCAAAGCCATCTCCCGCTGCTGCTCTGGTTGTAACTGTCCCACAGCCAGTGCGTTAAATAAAGCCTTATTTGCATCTGGCAACTGGAAAATTGGCGCAGAACTGGGAGGCGTCTGCAACTGGCTGGACACATTAGAAGATGGTTTCCCCTCCCCGTCCTCATCGTCCTCCGGCATCACACCAACATTCATCCTCACTACCTCCTCTACCAGACTAACGGGAAGAAAGCCAACACCAAGTGAATTAAGCAATGGTTCGTCCACACCCTTAACTGGAGGACGGCCATAAAATCTGCGGACCTCGTTAATGCTAATTACACCTCTACCCATAAGAACCGAAAGTATTTCAGCCCGCTCTAACTCAGAGATAAGCTCCGGCACCGCAAGGTCCAACACTACATCCTTAATCCCAAGATCCTCTCTAAAGATATAATTGAACCTAGCTTCTATTCGCCTCTGTTCTGGCCGCACCACATTAGATAAGAATCGCCAATTGGCCTCCTGACTTACTGCCCTATTCAAACCTACAAGAGATGCAATAATGCTGGGAGGCACACGATGCGCCCGCATTATCCTTTCATCACAGAGAACACGAAAATCATTAAATCCTGACTCATTAAGCTGAGAAACAGAAAGATCCCACCTGTCAATTTCCACATTGGTGCCGGGGACCTCTATTATCAAAACTTGGTTTAGCGCATCTATTTGATTCTGCTCATTCATCCATTGCTGAATTGATTTAACTATCTCATCAGATAGTTCACCTCCCCGAACAATAATAGCCAGGCGGGGTACAGTCGCATTCTCAAAATAATTGGCGTTAAACTGAGCAGCATACTTCGCACCGAATAAATCATAAGCAGCAGAAAGAGTATCTGGCTCTCCATATACTGTATCCTTTGCTGTATCTTTCTTCATACAAAGTAATTCAGTAACCTTTTCAGCGGCCTCATCACCCTCGTCCTCAAGTACCCTTCCGAAAAGCTGTCCATCAATCCCAATAGAAGCCGTGCCCCAAGCAATCGGTACATCTATTAAATAATCATTTCCCCTTCCACTCCCCAAAATTTGCTTCAACCTTCGCACCTTTACTGACCTTGCCCTGCTATTATTGTTTGCGGTATACTTTGCAAAGAATTTCCGCTTGCCACCACGAATCTGCAAATAACCTGAGCCATCTTTCAGATGACGAATAGTAACAGCCTTGCAGGGGTACATTCCATTTATCTCGTCATCAGCAGTTCGAGAAAATTCAATAAATCCTTGGCCTATCGTCTCCAGGTCTCGCCACATAGAAGCAAGCATATCGGGGAACGGATAATCCGGCATCCCCAAAGACAAAAAGGTCTCTGCTTTCTCTAATTGGCCTCGAATCTTCTTTGGGTCTGTGTTAGACGCATCGGCCCCGTATAAATCTCCCATCGGAGCGAGAGACTGGTCCAATACAGCAAGCTCCCAACGAGGCCGAATCTTATACCCCTGCTGACAAATGTTTACAACCTTCGCCTCAATACAAGCGTGGACAGTAGGCTCATCAGCAAGAGAAACATAAGTATTCGGGTCTACTGGTGGGGTAGCCACGGCCCCAAACTTATCATAGGCTCGGATAGCCTTTAGTTGGTCCTCCCCAATCTGGGCCGACCCCCCTGCCATGCCTTCGGCCTTGGCTACCATACTTATTGCCTGACCACGGGGTGTATCAGCGGAGAACTTGTAAATGTTGGCCTTGACTTTACCGCGTTTAGTTTCCACTTGTTCGCTGCGAAAATCTTCTATCTCGTTTGGCATATCTAGTTACATCCCTTCAATCTCTATGTCGCCTAACATATTTACTTGCTGGGTGTCCTGGGTCTTGCTTCGGACCTTTAGCCGCACCTATCTCAACTGGTTTATTATTATCACCAGCCACTAGCAGTCCATTATCAACAAGCTCCTTAAGTTGCTCTAGGACGAGAGGATCCGTCAAATCAAGTCCCTTTGTTTCATCCCGTGACGAAGACGATGCTGATGCTCCAATCACTCGAATGCCCGACTTTTCAGCATTCTCCTCTGTCTTAATATTGTACCTTGCTAATTCTCTCGGCGATTTTCCTTTTATTATTCTAACACGGCTCACTCCCGAAGGAACGCGCAACTCATCCAAAGCATGAGCCGCTGCTGTTACAGTATCATCATGGACACCGAAGGGATAATCGTGTAGCTCATCAATAAACGATGCAAAGACATGTCTCGTGCGATAATCATCGTCAGCCCAAGGAACCCAAATCAAATTACACTGAATAAGATCGCGGACATTTACTATCATCTCCGTCTTTCGTTTATCCAACGGCTTAATTGTAACAGGAAAACCGACAACCTTAGAAAGGTCCCTGGCAAATAGTTGAGCAACTGCATGGGCTTCAACAATTAACTTATTTGGCCGATAAGCAGCAACCCAATCGCTAAGCAGTCCTCCCAACACAGCGGGGTCGGCACTCTTTCGCCTAAGCTGATTAAGTATTATTCGTATTTGGCTCTCTGGGTCCAATGCCCAAAGCTGAAATACGGTATAGTCTG
>JAFDHR010000531.1 GCA_019308645.1 Deltaproteobacteria bacterium | reverse complement strand
CCATTTGGGATCTATTCCTACCTGCTTCATTACATCGGCCACCTTTTCCTCAACCTCTTGAGATGTGATGGATTTATTATGAAAATAGACTGGTTCCTCTAACGTTTTCTTAACCGTCATTCGAGGATTGAGTGATGCATAAGGATCCTGAAAAATCATTTGCATTTTCTTGCGATAGGGGAGCATCTTTTGAGAAGTCAGGTTATCAATTCTTTTATCCTGATAATATATTTCACCACTGTTTGGAGGATATAACCCAAGGACTGCCCTTGCTAATGTTGACTTTCCACATCCGCTTTCACCAACGACAGCAAAGGTTTCACGCGGCATGATTGAAAAACTGACATCATTTACCGCCTTTACAGTAGTTCGTTTGCGAATGATATGTCTATTTTCGATTGCAAGTTGATCGAGCAAACCACCAGATATATCAAAATATTTAACCAGATTATTAATAGTGAGTAGTCCGTTAATGGTATCCATTATAAATGTCTTCCTAACACATGGCAGGCAATCATTTGGTTACGATCATTCACACTGATAAGTATAGGGGTTTCCGTTTCGCATATCGGGCGGCTGAATGTGCAGCGAGGATGAAATGCGCATCCTGGAGGAATATCGGTCAGGGTTGGCATCATCCCAGGGATCTGGTTTAAGCGGCTGCCCGCTTCAAGTGTGCCTGGAATTGCTTTTATTAGGCCTTTGGTATATGGGTGCTGAGGATTGTTTATGATGTCCTCAGTAGGGCCTGTTTCTACAATTTTGCCTGCATACATCACAGTGATTTTTTCTGTAACCTGTGAGACAACCGCCAAATCATGTGTAATTAGAATAAGGCCCATGTCTTCTGTTTCACATAATTCAAGAAGAAGATCCATTATGCCTGCCTGGATGGTCACATCTAAGGCGGTCGAGGGTTCATCAGCAATGATCAAAGATGGATTTGTCAGCATAGCAATCGCAATAACAATGCGTTGCCGCATCCCTCCCGAGCATTCGTGGGGGTATTGATATAACCTTTTCTCCGGGGACGGAATATAGACCTTTTTTAATTTTTCCAGGGCAAGATCCTGCGCATCCGCTTTGCTCACGTTTTGATGTGCCAGTACGGTTTCGACCATCTGGGTATATATGGTGAGGACCGGATTAAGTGTCATCATGGGGTCTTGAAAAATCATACTGATTCGGTTCCCGCGAATCTTGCGTATCTCCTCGTCAGATAATTTATTTAATTCTTGACCTTCAAATAAGATCTTGCCTCCCGAAATATATCCGGGTTTACTTAAAAGATTAATTATTGCAAAACCGGTTACCGATTTTCCGGCCCCGCTCTCACCAACCAGCCCGAGTTTTTCCCTTTTATCAAGTGTAAAGCTGGCGCCGTCGATGGCTGTCAGATCACCGAACCTTAAGGCAAATTTAACTTCCAAATCTTTGACTTCCAGTAAATGACCCATATTTTTTTTAACAACTATAAAGTTGAAAGTGACTAAAGTGAACTAAAGTGAACTAAAGTGACTAAAGTTATGGAGTTCTGCCATTTTTTAATGTTAAACTGCTTCTAACCTAATGTTTTTCCTTTATAATTTTAGGCACTTTAGGCACTTTAAACTTTAGGCACTCTATTTTTCTACCCTTTATATAATTTCGGGTTTAGCACATCCCTCAACCAGTCTCCAAGCAGGAGGATAACCAAAATAAAAATGATCAGGAGAACTCCGGGAAAAAAGGTGATCCACCATGATCCGCTGAATATATATTCAAAACCGGATCGTATGAGGGAACCAAGAGAGGGTTTGGTAACGGGCATGCCTAAACCCAAAAATGAGAGGGCCGCCTCACTCATTATCGCCTCAGCCACCTGAATGGTGGAGAGAACAAGGACAGACGTCATCGTATTGGGTAAGATGTGATGATACATGATCGGCCAGTGGCTCAGGCCAATTACCCTGGCAGCCTCAACATACTCCTTATTCTTTTCCCCAAGAACCGCAGCCCGCACTGTCCTGGCATATATTGGCCAATGAGAAAGTCCGATAATTATGATCAATAACGG
>JAFDHR010000530.1 GCA_019308645.1 Deltaproteobacteria bacterium | reverse complement strand
ATCATAATAACGATTTTTCATTTTTATCAGTGCTGATTTATTGACTGCTGAATTTTTTCATGCTGCTGATGCCTGTTTGCTGAGCCCTGAACGCTTATGAATTCCATATACATTTTAACCTTAAAATTGTAAAATGTTAATTAAATAACATAGGAATCCCATTTTTTAGACAGGATAGACTGGATGTTCAGGATATAAAGAAAATCTTGTTAATCGTGCCTGTCGAGAGCCTCTAGGTCGAACGATTCATCCTGTCAAAAAAGTTCCCCGACATGTCGGGGCTAAGTTCAGACCTAATAAACATTTATAGAGAGTCCTAAAAGATGAACTAAGTTATTAAAGAGGTGAATATGGAAAAGCATCAGATTGCCGAAACCATCCGTAAGAGATTAAGCCTGGAAGATCAGGAGTGGTCAATCATTGAAAAGAATCCCAAGTTCCAGCAATTATTTCAAAATGCCATTGAGGCATCCAGATACCGATTGGTTGCTGAAATAATTGAGTCTAAAGGGTGTCATTCAGGACATGTCGTTGGCCAAAAGCTTGTCTTTGACAGCTCAGGTAATCTTCTTACAAAAGAAAGCCCTGATCGCATCTGCTCTTTTTTAATGCCCAATCTAACGGTTTTGATCAATGCCTTTTTTGAGAATTTCATGAATGGTCGAAATCCAAATGAGGTGATGTTTAACACCACCGGATGTTTTGATACTGGCCCCATGTGTGGTGGATGGGGACATGTTGTTGTTAGGATGACTGCCGAATTGAAGTCTTGATCAAATAATCTTGATGGCCTCGTAAAAAGTCACAACAACACGTCATTTCGAGCAAAGCGAGAAATCTTAGCAGTATAACATATTTATTAAACAAGATTTCTCCTTGCAGTCGAAATGACAGACCCGCCTGCCAGACGGCGGGCAGGTTCATCGAATATGATATGACTTTTTACGAGTTCATCAATCTGTATCTCATTACAAATTTAATTTTTTGTGGTGAAATAGGGTGGCTTGTAAAGACAGATAGGGAAACTAACCGAAATGTAGTAATCCCGCCCTTTATAAAGCTGTATGATAGCGATCATTAGTACGCGGTTGATAAGGAAGATCACACACAGTATTGGAAAGGTTTCTGAGTGTGGTCTGGCTTATGACTAATAGCAGCTGTTTTACAATTGGTGGAAAAGGTTGGACTACAATATGTCAATATTCGCCTCATTTGAAAAAGCGAGCGTGAATCTTACCCCTCCCCCAACACCTCCCTTATTGCCTTAGACAACTCCCTCATAGTAAAAGGCTTCTGCATAAAGCCATCACAACCTCTTTTTAGTATCTCAGTTGCCTGGCCATTGATACTGTAGCCACTGGAAAGAAGGACCTTGATCGTGGGATGTATCTCCTTTAGCTTGTCATAGGTCTCTCCTCCTCCCATACTCGGCATAATCATATCAAGGATGACCAGGTCAGGGGGAGAAGACGGAAGGGTGGTACGCACTATCTCAATGGCCTCTTTTCCCCCATGTGCAATGAGTACGGTATAACCTAAGGAGGTAAGCAACGCCTCACCCACATCAAGGATGATCTCCTCATCATCAACAAGAAGGATGGTTTCTTTTCCCTTTTCAATCGTCCCTGGTGTTTTGACCTCTTCACCTATTGTCTCTTTAGATGCAGGCAGATACAGAAAGAAGGTTGTACACTGTCCTTTTTGTGATTCTACATCAATATAGCCACCATGTGCCTTCATAATGCCATAGACAGAGGCCAGGCCAAGACCGGTGCCTCTGGCAAGACCTTTGGTGGTAAAGAAGGGATCAAAGACCTTTGCCTGTGTGTGTTTATCCATGCCTATGCCGGTGTCTCTGATAGTAAGAAGGATATAATTGCCTGGTTTTATTGTATAGGATTTCCCCTTTATATCCTTGTGGGTGATATTTTTTGTTGTGATAAAAAGCTCTCCTCCGTGAGGCATTGCCTCTGCTGCATTGACATAGATATTAAGGAGCTCTCCTCCGTGAGGCATTGCCTCTGCTGCATTGACATAGATATTAAGGATGACCTGCTCAATCTGGCCACGGTCTGCCTTGACACCAGAGAGGATATGTTCAAGGTCGTAATGGAGGGTAATATCTTTTCTTGTCATAGAAAAGGTAGAAGAGGTATCAGTAATGATGTGATTGATACTAATGGGTTTTACCTCATAGCTTCCTCCTCTTGCATAGCCAAGGAGCTGAGATGTGAGTTTTGAGCCACTCTGTACTGATTTTTCAATGTTGGTGAGTCGTTCATAGTGTGGATGATTGGCATTGGTATCTAAGAGCATCAAGGAGGTATTTCCCTGGATAGACATAAGGAGGTTATTGAAGTTATGGGCAATGCCTCCTGCCAGGGTACCAATTGCCTCCATCTTCTGGGCCTGGAGGAGTTGGGATTCGAGGAGTTTTTTTTCTGTGATGTCTCGGAGAATACCCCGAAACCCAATCGGCTCCCCTGACGAGCCCAGCATCAAGGAGGTAGACATCTCAAGAACCCTTATGCTCTTGTCTTTTCTGATGATTTCATAGTCCATTATACTTGCAGGTTTCCCTGTCTGATAGATTTTGCTAAAGAGCTTGTACATCTTCTTGGCAGTTTCTGGGGTAGTATATTCCCTATTATTCATACCCAACAATTCGTTCTGGGAATATCCCGATATTTTACACAATGGGTCATTGAAAAAAGTGAGGTTTCCAGTAAGATCGACCTCGAAGTAGCCCTCTTCGATGCTTTCAAGGATGGTGCGGTATTTCTCCTCGCTCTCCTTCAGGTTTTCCTCTGCCTGCTTGCGAGCGGTGATGTCGGTGAATACAGTAGCAAATTGACCTTTTTGGGGGGAATATGCGAGTACCTCATAATATCTTTTTAGCGGATTTGCAAAATGCTCGAACCGGGCTGGTTTACCAGTCAGAGCAACTTGCCCATAGGTGTCGATCCAGAACGGTTCCAGCTCTGGTAGGACTTCAAGTGCTGTTTTCCCGACAATGTCTGCTGCATTAAGGCCAGTCAAACCTTCAAAAGCGGAATTCAACTCCAGGAAACTATAATCGTACGGCCTACCGGTTTCATCAAGGATGATTTCATGAAGAGCAAAGCCGTTGATCATTTCTGAAATTAACTTCCGGTACTTTTCTTCACTCTCACGGATAGCTTCAGCCGCTCGTTTACGCTTTGTGATGTCCTCCACCATTCCCAAAACGACCTTTTTCCCGCCTAAGGTAATTATTTCAGTATTGATTTCAACGACTACCCTGGAACCATCCTTTCTATTCAATGTGAACTCATCTGGGCCTGTCGCTTTACCGAGCTTGTTCAAAGCAAGTAATTTTGCCGCTTTGCCAATATCTTTAAACTGAAGTAAGTGTAATTTAAGAAAATTTTTCCCTATTAACTCCTCACTCTTGTAACCAATTATCTCCTCAGCCTTTCTGTTTCCATAAAGGAATCTGCCCTGGAAATCATTATAGTAAACCCCGATAGGGGTATTCTCGGTAAGGGTTCTAAATACCTCTTCCGAATTTTTAAGCTTTTCTTCTATCTTTTTATTCTCGGTTATATCCCGGGAAATAAACAACAATTTGTTCCCGATTAAATTTCCAGTACTTTGGAGGTAATGCCAGTTTCCCGATTTGTCTTTAGCACGATATTCAATCGTTTCAGTAAAACTGAAATCTTTTTTGCTAAAAAAGGGTGTTGTAAAGATCGTATAAATATTATGTAATATCAATTGTTTAAATAATAAAAAGCCTCTATAATGGAGGGGATTTTGTCAAAAGAACCCTTGGCCCAAAACGGAG
>JAFDHR010000044.1 GCA_019308645.1 Deltaproteobacteria bacterium | reverse complement strand
GTTGCCAAACTCTTTATTGGGGATTGGAGTCTTAAACCTGCAAATGATGCGATGGTCCTCCATGGCGGCTATGGATACTGCCACGAATATGAGGTGGAACGATACTTCAGAGACAGCCGGCTGGCGCCCATAGGAGGGGGCACTTCGGAGATTGAGAAAAAGATCATTTGCAAATTGATTTGAAGGACACAAAAAAATGGATTTCGATTTTAGAAAAACGGAAAGGGATTTTTGCGAGAAGGTTAAAGGTGTATTTGATACCGATTCTGAGGCCAGTTTTGCAAAACTGGAAAGTGGGGATGATGACGTGATTCGCATTGTAGTCTCAAAGTATCTGAAGACCTTGGGACAGGTAGGCTACCTAACACTTGGGCTTGAAAACGGAAAAGACACTGTGGGTCTGGTGGCAGCCCAGGAAAGCCTGGCTACGATCTCTCCGTCTCTCTTCTTATCAGTAGAAGTAAATGCAAGGATCTTTGGACGTCTGATAGCTGTTTATGGCACTGCTGACCAGAAGCGCAAATTCCTCCCTGGCTTAAAAGAGGGAAGGCTTATTGGAGCCGTGGCCCTCTCCGAGGGAGGCATGAATATTGAGAACAACCCTTTGAGTACTGCTGGAGTTCAAGTTGGTGACGGTTTTTTAGTCAATGGAGAGAAAAATCACGTAGTAAATGCCCCGATTGCCGACTGGATTGCCGTTGCAGGAAAGGTGAAAGAAAATATTGTTTTTTTCCTGATCAAAAAAGGCAGTGAAGGCCTTTCCATTGGTCAAAGACTCCCTACCCTGGGATACAATGGGACGGCTATCTCCGCTATCTCATTAGAGAATTGTCCTGCTCCCTCAAAGTATGTAATCGGTCCCTTTGATGGGGAAGGGTCTCTTAAGACCATACGTACCTGGGAAGATCAAATTCTCACAGCGGGAAGCCTGGGATTGATGCACGGCTGTTATAAGACTGCTTTGAGTTACGCCAAAAACCATACAAGCGGGGGCAAGCCGATTATTGCATATCAGGAAGTAGGTTTCAAACTGGCGGAGATGCTGACTCTTTTACAAACAGCACAATTGCTGGCCTATAGGGCTGCATGGATGGCTCAAACCGAAGACAGAGAAACCAGTGTGGTTGCATATTGTGCCAAGGTCTTTTGCGCAGAATCGGCCGAAGAAATAGCGAGTCAAGCCCTGCAGATTCTGGGTGGACATGGCTATATAGGAAGAAATCCTGCTGAAGAGGGCTATCGCAATGCTAAATATCTTCAGATTACCGGCACCTCTACAGAGATATCCCGCATGAAGATCGCAGACGGCATACTAAAGATGGACTAAATAGCAGAGAAAACCTTCACTGCAGATTCGCAGAGAGCACTGAGAGAATACCTTGACAGTATAGAAGGAATTTCCTTTTTGGACGCAGATAAACGCAGACACGCCTGCCGGATGGCGGGCAGGTTGTCAAGATTTTAAATATTTCAAAATAGTTATCTGCGAGTATCGGCGGAAATCTGCGTCCTAATTAATTTATGCAATTTTGCCAGAATACCCCGTGCTGTGCACGGGGATGAATGGCTCCCTCTTCAGGGACTTGGTGTTGATGCCCCGCCCTGTGGGCGGGGTTATTCACTCAGTGTCTTTCGCGTCTAAAGTAAAGCGGGCGATGAGAGAGGAATTACCATGGAAATCATTGAAACAAAAGTAGATACATCCAGTGAGGAATACAGGGAGAACTACCAGGCCATGGATGCCATGGTAACGGATTTAAGAAAAGAGCTGGAAATAGCGCAGGAAGACCGCTCGGAAAAGGCGCGCGCCAGACTTGCCCAGCAAAATAAGCTCTCTGTCCGTGCGCGTCTGGAGCTCTTGTTTGATAGGAATACGCCCTTTATGGAGATAGCACCACTGGCCGCTAAAGGTTTATATGATAAGAAGGTTCACGGGGCAGGAGTCGTTGCCGGAATCGGTATTGTTGAAGGCCGTGAGGTCATCGTCCATGCAAATGATTCCATGATAAAGGGTGGAACAATATATCCCATGGGAGTCAAAAAAGGAATTAGAATACAGACTATCGCTATGGAAAATCGCCTGCCCATTATCTATCTGGTAGACTCCGGTGGAGCCTATTTACCCCTCCAGTCAGAGATCTTTCCGGATGCGGATGATGGTGGTCGCATATTTTATAACCAGGCCTTACTATCCAAGATGGGAATTCCTCAGATCTGTGGGGTGATGGGTTTATGTACAGCAGGCGCAGCTTATATACCAGCCATGAGCGACGAGGTGGTTCATGTAAAGGGCACCGGGGCCATTTTCCTGGGTGGACCACCCCTTGTCCTTGCTGCTACAGGTGAGGAAGTTACGGCCGATGAACTTGGCGGGGCCAATGTTCATTGCAGGGAGTCAGGTGTTTCTGACTATTTTGCTGAAGATGATAACCACTGTATCGATATCATCCACCAGATAGTCAAAAACCTCCCACCTCCCCAAAAGCCAGATATCGGACTCCGTGAGCCAAAACCCCCTGTTTATGACCCCAAAGAGATTTACGGCCTTGTCCCCAGGAGCCTCAACATTGCCTACGACGTCCGTGAAGTCATCGCCCGAATGGTAGATGGAAGCGAATTTCTGGAATTCAAGGAAAATTACGGCCCCACTCTGGTTTGTGGCTGGGCCTTTATCCACGGTTATCCAGTAGGTATATCTGAGAGTTCCCTTAAGGCAACCCAATTCATCCAGCTATGCGATAAACGGAGAACGCCCCTTGTATTTCTCCAGAATATCACAGGCTACATTATTGGGAAGGAGTACGAACGGGGGGGAATCACAAAGGATGGCCATAAAATGGTTAATGCTGTGGCTACTGCTACTATCCCCAAATTCACTGTGATTATTGGGGCCTCCTTTGGCGCGGGCAATTATGGTATGTGTGGCCGGGCTTATTCGCCTCGCTTTTTGTGGATGTGGCCCAATTCCCAGATCGGTGTGATGGGGGCCGAGCAGGCAGCTGGCGTCATGGTGACAGTAAAAAATGATCAGCTGGCCAGAGAAGGAAAACCGCCACTTTCCGAAGAATTGGTGAGTCAAATCAAGGAGCCGATTATTACCTCGGCTGAACGGGAGGGGAATGCGTACTATTCCACAGCCAACATGTGGGATGACGGAATCCTTGATCCAGCCAAGACAAGAGATGTACTCGGGTTGGCTATATCGGCGGCGTTGAATGCGCCACTGAGGGATGATGTGTATGGATACGGAACGTTTAGAATGTGAGAAGGCATAAGGCAGAAGGTAAGTAACAGCTCGATATCCAGGGGTAGGAGGGTTTTTCTGACGCGACTGTCGGGAGGGCGCCGGAGCCACTGCGCTTCCCATAAATATTGAGCTGATACTAGCATATGACCATGTTCAAGAAAATAGTAATTGCCAATAGAGGGGAAATAGCCGTTAGAATTATCAGAACGTGCCGGGAAATGGGAATTCACACAGTGGCGGTGTATTCAGAGGTAGATGCTGCTGCGGCACATGTCTTAGAAGCGGATGAAGCTGTCTTACTGGGAGAATCAGAACCGTCTAAGAGCTATCTTAATATCGAACGTATCATTGCTGTAGCCAAAGGCACTGGTGCTGAAGCTATTCATCCTGGTTACGGATTCCTGGCTGAAAATTCTGGGTTTGCGGAATCGTGCGAAACAGCAGGGATAACCTTCATTGGCCCCACGTCCTCTGTTCTCAGGAATTTGGGAAACAAGACCTCGGCTCGTCGGATCATGGAATCTGCCGATGTTCCAGTAATTCCAGGTATGCTGGAGGCGTCACACAACCAAGCCCTCTTGCGCCAGGAAGCTGAGCGAATTGGCTATCCAGTTATGGTCAAGGCCGTTGCTGGCGGTGGCGGTAAAGGGATGCGAATTGTTTTACACCCAGAGACAATGGAAGAATCCTGTATCTCTGCCATGAGTGAAGCGGAGAAGGCCTTTGGAGATGGCTCTATCTATCTTGAAAAGCACATGGAAGCCCCTCGCCACGTGGAATTCCAAATGTTAGCTGATCATCATGGAAATGTGGTGCATCTGTTTGAAAGGGAATGTTCAATCCAACGTAGATACCAGAAAATTATCGAAGAAACTCCCTCTCCAGCCATGACACCCACACTTCGCAACGAAATGGGAAAGGTGGCTGTTTCAGCAATCAAGGCATCAGGATACACCAACGCTGGAACCGTCGAGTTTTTACTGGATCAGTCAGGACAATTTTATTTTCTTGAGGTAAACGCTCGCCTTCAGGTGGAGCATCCAATCACAGAGTTGACCACCGGTATTGATCTTGTACGGCAGCAGCTTGAGATAGCAGCTGGTAACCATTTGAACTTTACACAGGAAGATATTACTCAACGTGGACATGCCATTGAGTGTCGTATCTATGCTGAAGATCCAAAGGCCAATTTTTTCCCTTCTCCGGGGACTGTTGCCCTCTATAGGGAGCCTTGTGGGCCTGGTATTAGAAATGATAGTGGTATTTATGAGGGATTTGAGGTTCCTATGGAATATGACCCTATCCTCAGCAAGCTCATTGCTACAGCTGGGACGAGGGAAGCGGTCCGCCAGCGTATGATCCGTGCCCTTAAAAACTATGTGATTTTAGGGATTCGCACCACAATCCCATTTCTGATCGATGTACTTAGCTCCCCAGAGTTTGCAAGGGGAAATACACACACCGGTTTTATAGATCGTCACTTTGAAAGCTGGAGCCAGAGTAAGGCCGATGAGGATGTGGCAATGATCGCGTATGTGGTTGAAGAGATGACCTCCCATGGAAGACCCTCAGCTACAGTGAGCGAAAAAGGCCGGCCCACACCCTGGGAGACACTTGGGGAATGGAGGATATAACTTAGCTCCCCTCTGCTCCCATGGTTCAGTAACGATGCAATGGGAAAATGGAAACATAGTGGTAGCTTATAAATGCCTAAAGTGATCTAAAGTAAATTAAAATGCCTAAAGTTTATGGAAGATAATACATTACTAAAGATTTTTTCATCCTTAACTTTAGTTCAATTTAGGCACTTTAGGCACTTTAGCTCACTTAGGATTGCTCTCATTCAAGAGTTGTATTACTAATATTTTCGTCTAATTATAAAAATTTCGAGATGCTAACATGAAGTATCGCCTTAAAATCTTAGAAGAGATAGTTGATGTGGATGTCTCTCATTCTGACAGCGAACATACTGTTCAGGCTATCATAAAGGGAAAGGAATATCATGTTCACTACCAGAGTGTTGTGGATAGGTGTTTTCACCTGGTCATGAATGGAAAATCTACAGAAGTGTTTGTTGCCACAGGAGATCAAGGGAAGCACATCTTTGTGAACGGCCGTACCTTTTTTGTCCAGGATGCGGACCAATTACCTGCACGCCGGGCAAGACGCAGAGGCCCGGAAGAAACCCTGGGAGAAGTAACGCCCCCTATGCCATCGGTAGTCCTTAGGATCATGGTCAAGGAAGGTGAGCGCGTGAAACGTGGCCAGGGCTTAGTCGTGGTAAGTGCAATGAAGATGCAAACTACTCTTGTGGCCCCCTCTGATGGCACAATAAAAAGGATATACACATCAATAGACGCAAAGGTGGCTCCTGGTGATATCTTGGTGGAGATCGAGGAGGAGGCAACTGAAAATGAGTAAAGAGCTTCTTTATGAGGTGAAGGAACATGTAGCCTTTCTTACAATCAATCGCGAGGAAAAGAGAAATGCTATCAGTCAGGATATGATAACTGCCTTCCTGGAGTACTTAGATAGGGTTGAGCAGGATGAGGCAGTATGTGCTGTCTGTATAACAGGTGCAGGAGAAAAGGCCTTTTGCTCAGGTGCGGATCTGGTTACTACTTTGGGTGGGAACATGGAAGATAGTTCCTCCGGTGCGAGGAATTATGCCGAACTTCTCAAAAAGATGGCCCGATGTGGAAAACCCTTGGTTGCTCGGGTCAATGGACCATGCCTTGCAGGTGGCATAGGGGTGATGCTCTCGTGTGATATCGTTATTGCCCGGAATGATGTATTTTTTTGTACTCCGGAGGTTAATGTAGGGGTTTTCCCTATGATGGTAGGTGTGCTCCTTTTTAGAAACGTGAACAGGAAAAAGTTAATGGACATGGTTCTCACAGGCCGCAAGGTCCTGGCTCCTGAGGCAGAAAATATAGGACTCATAACCCGTTCTGTGGAACCAAATTGCCTGGATGATGAGGTTCAAAAGACCTTGAAGATCTTGACGTTGAAAAGTCCGATTGGGGTCCGTATTGGCAAAGAGGCATTTCGTGCCATAGACACTATGCTCTTTGAAAGTGCAGTTGATTATCTGTGCGAGGCTTTAGGAAAGGTCATTTCCACTGAAGATGCCAAGGAGGGTATGATGGCATTCATTGAAAAAAGAGAACCCACGTTTAAAGGGAGGTGATGATTGTAGATGACTTCATTGTGGATTAGCGAGAATCGTAACTATGAGCGTTCGTGCATGATCACATGTGCCCTTTCAGGCGTGGTTGCCAATAGAGATCAGTGTCCAGCCATACCGTACAAGCCAGAGGAATATGCGGCTGAGGCCAAAAAGGCCTATGAGGCAGGGGCAGCTGTGGTTCATATCCATGCACGGAAACCTGACGGATCCCCGAGCTATGAGGTAGAGGACTACCGAAATATATATGAGGCTGTGACCGCCACCTGCCCGGTGATTATCAATTTCTCAACCGGTGCAGTGGGGATTCCGGTGGAAAAAAAGATTGCCCCAATTAAAGAAATTCAGCCGGCTATTGGCGCCCTGAATATGGGGTCGATGAACTATGCCAAATATCATCCAGAAAAAAAGACGTTTGTATTTGACTTTGTGTTTGCTAATCCTTTTTCCGACATTATTCCCTTGGTTTCTGCCATGAAAGAGAGCGGGGTCAAGCCGGAAATGGAGTGCTTTGATTCGGGGCATATTGGAAATGCCTTTCCCCTGATACACATGGGACTGCTCGAGCCTCCTTATCAATTCAGCCTGATTATGGGTGTGCTTGGCGGAATACCTCCTACGGCTGAAAATTTGGCTCACCAAGTCGGCTTGCTCCCTCCCCGTAGTGATTGGGAAGTAATTGGTATCAGTCAGGATCAATGGCGAATGGTAGCCACTTCAATTGCTTTAGGAGGAAATGTTCGGGTTGGTCTGGAGGATAATTTTTATATCTCCTCCGATGTGATGGCCACAAGTAACGGAGAATTAGTTGAAAAGGCGGCACGGATGATACGGGATCAGGGCCGAGAGATAGCCACAATAGAGGAATGTAAGGAAAGGCTTGGGCTAAAGCACAGGTAGGAATAGCTGATAGCATATAGCTAATAGCCACCAGTTATTCTATAAGCTATGAGCTATGAGCTACTTAAAGCAGGAGATATCATGAAAATGGAGACAGGAAAGAGCTACGATGAATTGCAAATCGGAGAGCATGCAAGTTTCTCTAAAACAATCACTGAAGCGGATGTCTATCTCTTTGCCGGTATCAGCGGGGATTTCAACCCGATTCATGTGAACGAGGAGTACGCTCGACAAACTCCTTTTAAAACCAGGATTGCTCATGGGGCCCTTCCCCAAAGTTTGATAGCACCAGTTCTGGGTATGAAATTACCTGGAATGGGGACTGTGCTCTTGGAGATTACCTGCCGTTTCAAGGCACCAACCTTTTTTGGTGATACCATTACCGCCACAGCAGAGGTGAAAGAAAAAATTGAAGACAAACGATGGGTGAGGATGAAACTCACATGGACAAATCAGAGAGGAGAGGTGATTGCAGAAGGAGAGACCGTTGTTATACCACCTGCGTAAAAGGTTGGAATTTTTTAAGATATCGCCTTTCAGAAACCGTCATTACCTATGTATCATCAATGTCTTAATGTTTGAAATTTACTAAAAAAGGAGGAAAACATGGCTCTAACAAATGTCAAAGAGGTTTTTACCACCATGCCAGAGGTTTTTAATTCCAGTGCCGCCCAGGGATTGGATGTTGCCTTCCAGTTCGATATCACGGGAGAAGGCGGAGGAAGCTGGAATGTGGTAGTCAAAGATGCTGCCTGTCAAATTCAGGAAGGTACTCATGAGGCACCAAACGTAACGTTAACTATGACCTGTGAAACATGGCTTTCCATTGTAAACGGAGAACTGAATGCCATGCAGGCGTTCATGGGGGGTCAACTTAAGGTCAGTGGAGACATCATGCTGGCTCAGCGGATCCCGGAACTTTTTCCATTCTAAAGGAAAACTTTTTTTGCCTCTCACTGAGACCACGGAATACTCAGAGTTGTTAAATTTTTCTCTGTGATCTCCGTGTGCTCTAACGACCAGAGGGAGTGGGCGAGAGTATCATGAGTGATTTTCAGGAATATTTTGGTGAGCAGCACAGACTCACCCGTCAGAAGGTAAGAAAATTCGTTGAAGGTGAAATTAATCCCTTTGTGAGTGAGTGGGAAGAAAAGGGAGAATTTCCCAAAGAACTCTACCATAAGGCCGGAGAAGCAGGTATACTCGGCATCGGGTACCCAAAGGCTTATGGAGGTTCAGATGGAGATATTTTTATAAAGATAGTTTCTATCGAGGAGTTGATGCGATGCGGATCAGCCGGCGTCGTGGCAGGACTTGGCTCATTGGATATCAGTATCCCTCCAATTTTGTCCGTGGGAACAGAGGAACAGAAAGCACGGTTTGTTACACCTGTTTTAAAAGGAAGTAAAATTTCCGCACTTGGTGTTACTGAGCCAAGCGGTGGCTCAGATGTGGCAAGTCTCAGCACAAGGGCGATCCTGCGTGGTGACCATTATGTGGTGAGTGGAAGCAAGATGTTCATCACCAGTGGATTCAGGGCAAACCAATTAACATGTGCTGTGAGAACAGGGGGGGAGAAATATAAAGGAATCAGTTTTCTTATCATAGATTCTGACACACCTGGGTATTCAGTGTCTGCAAAATTAGAAAAAATGGGATGGTGGGCCTCGGACACGGCACAGATATTCTTTAATGAATGCAAGGTGCCTGCTGAAAACCTTTTGGGTAAGGAGGGGCAAGGCTTTTATCTTATCATGGAAAATTTTCAGCATGAGAGATTACAGCTTTCCATTATTGCAAACATGACCTCCCAGCTCGCCCTTGAAGAATCATTACACTTTGTGAAGGAAAAAGTTGCGCCAGGGCGGCCTCCCTCCAGTTTTCAAGCCACCCGTCACAAGCTGGCCGACATGGCTACCCTGGTGGAGGCAAGCAGGGAATTTGTTTACCGGGTTGCGGCAAAAATTGATGCCGGATTAAATCAGGTTAAGGAGATCTCTATGGCTAAGAACTTTTCATGCATGGTGAGTGATCAGGTCACCTATGATGCAGGCCAGATTCATGGCAGATTTGGTTACCTACGAGAATATCTGGTTGAGAGACTTTGCCGGGATAACCGAATCCTCTCTATTGGCGGTGGGACCACTGAAATTATGAAGGAGGTCATAGCAAAGTATATTGTGGAGAGATAAGGTTTCTTGAAAAGTGAGAATAGCTCATATTGGCAAATGAGTGCTTCTAAAAAAAACTGATTGACCTATCAATGAACTATACATATACTGTGCCCTGGTTTTATTTCAGCAACATTAACTCTTTAGTAAAAGGCTAGTGATTAAAGAAATAATACCTTTTGCCAAAAATCCTGCTTGTATTTATTTAAGCATTCCATTCACTATTGGAGCCAAAACAAAGGTAAGTGGGGTGCTAGAAATCGATTTAGTGATCGGATGGATCACTACCCTTTCATGACCAAAGTCCAATTAGGCAAAACCGCTAAGTTTTAAGTGGTTGTTTAATGCTGCACAATAACAATGAGACGGTAATACGTATTGCTAACCTTTCCCTCAGGTTTGGGGGACTACAAGCCCTTGACGATATAGATCTTGAGGTGAGAGCAGCGGAAATACTCGCCATAATCGGGCCTAATGGTGCAGGAAAGACCTGTGTACTTAACTGTATCAATGGATTCTATCATCCTTATCAAGGAGAAATAATTTACCAGAATAGAGATCTTACAGGCCTCAAGCCCCATAAAATTGCCAAACTGGGTATAGCCAGGACATTTCAAAATATAGAGCTTTATTCAGGACTAAGCGCCCTGGATAATTTAATGGCTGCCAGGCATATCCATATGAAACATGGTGCATTGTTAGGATGCATTTTTTTTGGGCCAACCCGGCGGGAAGAGATTGATCATCGTGAGCAGATCGAAGAGATCATTGATCTCTTGGAGATGGAAGCCATAAGGAAAAAAGTGGTAGGTTCGCTTCCATATGGTCAGAGGAAAAAGGTAGACCTGGCAAGGGCTCTGTGTATGGACCCGACTGTTCTTCTCCTTGACGAACCCATGGCAGGCATGAATGTCGAGGAAAAAGAGGATATGGCACGGTTTATCCTTGATATTTATGAGATTAAAAAAATACCGGTTGTCCTTGTGGAACACGATATGGATGTAGTTATGGATATCACCCAAAGGGTTGCTGTGTTAGATTTCGGAATAAAGATTGCTGAGGGATTACCTCAAGAGATAAAAAATGATCAGAAAGTAATAAAGGCATATTTAGGAGAAGAATAAGCATCATGCCTCTAGAGACATTACCTCAGGTGTTAAGAGAAAATTATGAAAAATATGGCTCCCACGTTGTGGCAATGCGAGTCAAAGACAGGGGTATATGGCAGGAGCATACCTGGGAGGACTACTACCACAAGGTGAAGCACTTTTGCCTTGGGCTTGTGAGTCTCGGGCTCCAAAAGGGGGACAAGGTATCAATTTTGGGCGAAAATAAGCCCGAATGGTTCTGGGCCGAGCTTGCGATTCAGTCGGCCAGAGGAGCAGCTGTTGGCATATTTACAGACTGCTTGCCAGAGGAAATTAAATATTATGTAGGGCATTCAGACTCCACCTTTGTTGTTGCCCATGATCAGGAACAGGTAGATAAACTTCTTGAGATCAAAAATGATATTACAAAGGTCAAAAAGGTCATTTATTGGGATTCTAAAGGACTCTGGAGTTATACTGATCCAATACTTCTTTCCTTTGACGAGGTTATCAAGCTTGGCCATGATTATGAGAAAAAACACCCACGACTTTTTGACGAGATTGTTGATCAAGGTTCTGGCGACGATATTGCCGCATTTTGCTATACTTCTGGCACTACAGGTCTTCCCAAAGGCGGGATGCTCAGTCAAAGGTGGCTGGTAGAATCGGTAAGGGAATGGGGCCAGTTAGATGGATGGTTTGGAAAAAATTATGAATACCTGTCTTTTATCCCGCCTGCATGGATTACTGAGCAGGGGATAGGGATCGCGGGCAGTATTTTGGCACGAATGGTCGTTAACTTTCCGGAGGAACCCGAGACTGTACAGGAAAATATAAGGGAAATCGGTCCGGGCATCCTTTTTTTTGGCGCAAGATTGTGGGAAAATTTGAACAGAATGGTACAGGCAAGGATGATAGATTCGACCTTCCTCAGACGCCGCATATACCGGCTCGCTCTTCCCTTAGGGCTTAAGGTTGCAGATATGAAGAGCGAGAAAAAGAAGATCCCGTTGCCATGGAGAATCGTTTACTTCATTGCATATCACGCCGTCTTCAGGCAACTAAGGGACAGATTAGGTCTTTCCAATGTAGATGCTGTCTATTCCGCAGGGGCAGCAGTCAGCCCGGATATCATCAGGTATTTCAAGGCCCTTGGTATAGACATTCGACTGTTCTATGGGAGTACTGAACAGGGTGTCATGAGCATGCCCAGAGAGGGGGACATCAGGCCCGAGACCTCAGGGCCGCCTGTTCCCTGGGTAGAAGTGAAGCTTTCAGATGAAGGGGAAATCCTTATTAAAAACAAATACCCTTATTCGGGTTACTATAAAGATTATGAGGCAACAGAGTCAAAAATGAAGGATGGCTGGTTTTGTACCGGTGATTTTGGCTACATGAATAAGGATGGCCATCTTATTGTAATTGACCGAATGGATGACCTCAAGGAGCTTGCCGGGGGTAAAAAATTCTCCCCCCAGTATTCGGAAATACGACTTAGATTCAGTCCTTATATCAAGGATGCCCTGGTTATCGGTGGCTCTGACAAGGCCCATGTTACGGCCCTTATCAACATTGATCTGGATAATGTGGGCAGGTTTGCTGAGGCCCATCACATTGCCTATACCACCTTTACTGATCTGTCTCAGAAAAAAGAGGTTATAGATCTGGTTGCAAAGGAGATAGCGGGGGTCAATGACACTCTGCCCGAATGGACAAGAATGAGAAGTTTTGTAAACCTCCATAAAGAATTTGATGCAGATGAAGAAGAACTTACCAGAACCAGAAAACTGAGAAGGACATTTGTTGAAGATAAATATAAGGAACTTATAGCTGCACTTTACAGCAACGATGATACATATAAGGTTGAAGCCGAGGTAACTTACAGGGACGGAAGAAAAGGAACTATCAAAACTTCCATTCACGTGAATGAGATAAGTTAGGGAGAAAAAATGATCGGGTTTCTTCAACAAGCAATAACAGGATTGATGATTGGCAGCCTCTATGCCCTGGTAGCTGCGGGCATTGTCCTGGTTTACAAATCTACCCATGTGGTCAGTCTGGCCCATGGACAGTTAGTTGCATTTGGAGCCCTCTTTTTCTGGCTTTTTTTGGGTGGCCTTGGTCTCCCTTTCTGGGTCAGCCTTATTCCTGCATTTATCTTGACGGCCCTGCTCGGACTCCTCATTGAAAGGCTGGCTCTCCGTCCTCTTATAGGACAACCCCTGCTTGCCGCCTTCTTGATGACCTTTGCTATCTTTATTGCCTTGGAGGGCGTGTTTGTTCTCTATCTCAAGGGAGAGACAAGGACGTTGCCTGCCTTTTTGCCTACAAGCAATTTTATAATTTATGACCTTTCCATTCCGATAAACCAACTCATTAGTTTTTGCGTGGCACTATTGTTATTCGGAGCAGTTTCCCTGATATTCAAATATACCAAGCTTGGCCTGGGTATGAGGGCAACGGCCGAGGATCATCACCTGGCCCAGAGCACAGGGATAATTGTTAAAAACATTTTCTCCTATATCTGGATACTCTCGGCCATCGTTGCAGCAGTGGCAGGAATCGCTACAGCAAATGTAATGGATATATACTACATGCTCCCCTATATTGGGATTAACGGTCTTATTGTAGCAATCTGTGGTGGGCTTGATTCCCTGCTCGGCGCTCTTGTGCTCGGGCTTTTTTTAGGTTTTGTCGAAAATGTAGGTGCAACGTATCTTGATCCGCTTGTAGGTGGTGGGATTAAGGATGTTGCCGCATATGTTGTTCTTCTTCTTGTATTACTAATTAGACCTTATGGCCTATTCGGCCTTGTCAGGATTGAGAGAATCTAGATGTCTGCGTAACCTAAGATTTTAACATTTGTGTCAAGTTTTTGTAACGTCAATATGGTGTAGAGGATAATTGGGATCGTAGAACGGTTGCGGTTGCGCAGCTCGAATCGGTTAACGTTTAATCCCGACATATCAGCGATTTTTTAGGGCTATTTGATTAGACCAATTAATTCCAGCGGAACCTGCTATTTTCTGTTATTACAGGCAAGGCATTTACATTTTATAATCAATTGTCTAATAAAA
>JAFDHR010000529.1 GCA_019308645.1 Deltaproteobacteria bacterium | reverse complement strand
TGAAAGATATGCCTAAAGAAAGTCTAACCCTCAGGATTGATAGTGAATTGCGGAAAATATTTGCTACAATAGCAAGGGATGAGGAGCGCTCTTTAAACAGACAGATAGAGATGGCTTTACGTGATTGGGTAAAAATGAAAGAGCAATTACATCCAACATTTGTGGCTGATATAAAGGAAGCAATCTCAGGGCTCAGAGCAGGAGAGAAAGAGCCTGTCTGGAAGGGTTAAATAATTGTATCGTCAATCAGCCTTTAAGAAATATAATCGCATAAAAAAGAAACTCCCTTTGCCCTTAAGAAACCAGATCAATCTTATCGAGGATGAAATAGCCCTGAATCCTTATTTTAGTGAGAGAAAGGAAGGGGATTTGAAAGAAGTCTTTGTTAAGAAATTTCCCCTCCTCGGAGAGGAATATCTTCTTGCCTATAAAGTTAATGAAAGAGAAAGGGGAGTCATTTTTCTGGCCATTGGGGGTCATGAAGATTTTTACCGTGATTTAAAGATATATCTTAAATCAGGATAAAACGGTAAAAAATGACTCTTCAAACTCCGGTTTACCTTTATACTTCCCCATAAAGAATCCCGGCGCCTTGTCTATATTCTCAAAAATAGCAGGATCAATCCTGATTCCCGCTTTATGAAAGGCCTTTACCACCGCCTTGGGAGATGGTGGGCACCCCTTTACAGGAATCATCTCCTGAATGTCTGGATGATCTCTGTTGGCCTCGTACATACACTTTCCAAGTAAAATGGTCTTTTTCTTTCCGGGCGTAGGTTTCATTATCTTTCCGGTAAGAACCTCCACATCGTCCCAGGGCTTGCCCTTCCAGGCTTGGGCAATAGCGAATAGGATAATCCCATTAATAGCTGAGCAGTATGTGCACATACTGAGGTCGTATTTTGGGTAGGAAAGACCCTTAATGCCCATTCTTGCCAGAGAGCGTCGAAGTGTATTATTTTTTATGTAGGGAAAATCATATTCGTGGAAGGATGCCACATCCTCTATCCTTTTTCCTACCACCTCTATGTCGGATAAATCCAGGGGCCTTTGCATGTACTGGGCTGCATGGGCGAGATACGGAACATCCGAGGGCTCATACCCGAGAACCTTCGCTCCAACCATGTCTGCTGATAGGACATTTGCTGATGCTATCAGGATATTGCTCTTTCTTATTCGTCCATCAAAGCTGGGCCCTCGTTCGTTGGTGTAGATACCATCCAGAACTGTGAACATCGGAGGCATCTTATTGGCGAGCCTTGCAATATGGTAGTTGAGGTCCTTTTTCGGGTCTGCACTGTGGCTTTTTTTTCTGGAATTGATATCGATCATTCCTTTGAGATTTTTGATTCCAAGGCTGACTTTGGCCTGGTTATGGGTCTTGAGCACAGGAAGATCAACCACAAAATCACTGTGGAGAATATCGGTGTTGAAATTGAGCACTATCCCGGCGCCAAGATCAACCTTATCAAAGGGCCGTTCAAAGACGTTGATGTATTTGATCCCATAACGCTTTTTCAGGACATTATAACCAAGGGTCTCAAAGGCGTGGGCAGGTGTCTCCCTATCCTTGGGGGTATTCGTGACCATCCCCTCTCCAATGGTGATATCAGCTATCCCACGCTCTTTTAGAAGTACCACCATATCCTCTACAACGCGGGAGGTGGTGATTACGCCCCATTTGGGAAATGGCACCTCCTTTGTCCAGAAGACGATGTTGGGCTTGATAAAGACCTTTGCATTGGGGGGCAGATGATCCAGGCCATGGGATAGCTCAACGGCCTTTCGAACTGATTCGATGGGATTCTCATAATTGACGATAGCAACAATCGGCTTTCTCATGCTGGTACTCCTTTTGTAGGGTTCATTCCGGCTTGTTTATGTCTCAGAGAGGGATCCCTTAAATTATTGAGCAGATACCTTTTTGTGCTTAAAAAAATGATGTTTGGTGGACCGACTCATTTACCCCGATCCCGACCTTTTGTGGTCGGGATTACGGTCGGGATGTCGTGCCACTAAGTCCCGCCGTTCGCGAAGCGAATCGGCGAAACTAAGTGGTTTCAC
>JAFDHR010000043.1 GCA_019308645.1 Deltaproteobacteria bacterium | reverse complement strand
AAAAGAAAGCCGATTGCAAGAAATTGTAGATCATTGGGTGAACAAGGCAATGTTATCAGCCTCTGATTATTTACAACGATGGTTAGCTGGGCCTCAGTAACAACGATATCCTCTATTTTCCTTTTTCCTTTCCCTGTAACCCTCACTACAGAAAGTCTCTCTATAGCGTCCATTACACTTCTTCCTCCCAATCATCAGCCGTGCCCGTTCACACCCCAAATAGGGCTGGGGCCACCTCCACCTTGACCAATAGATATCTCCTTCAGGAAATTGCCCATCCCGTCATAAAAGTAGGGGCTGCACTATTACCATCGATCCACGAAATAATAATACAGAGACTTCAGAAACTATCGGCTACTAAGAGAAGAATTTCAAGGACAAAATTTTTCATCTGAAAAATGAACAGAGAATGCCGCAATTTCCTGACTTTAAAACTTTTATTGTTCCTGATAATATTGTATAGATAGTGACATTAGGTGAAAAATGAGAATACTTTTGACAAATGATGATGGCATATTAGCAGAGGGCCTTATAGCCCTTTATGGGGAGTTAAAGGGTGATTTTGATCTCTCTGTGGTTGCCCCTGAAACAGAGATGAGTGCAGTAGGCCACGCCATTACCCTGTCTAACCCATTACGGGTGAGACGGTTCAAGAGAAACGGGACTTTCTTTGGCTACGGGGTAAGCGGAACTCCTGCTGACTGTGTGAAAATAGCTATCCAGGAAATATTGCAACAGAGACCGGATATGATCATCTCAGGAATTAACATGGGCTCTAACGTAGGCATAAACCTTTTATATTCTGGAACTGTCTCTGCTGCCACAGAGGGAGCCTTTCTGGGTATCCCCTCGGTTGCTATTTCGCTGGCCACCAAAAATGATCCTGATTTTAGCTTTCCTGCAAAATTTTCACGCCAGATGATCAAGTTTGTCACACAGAACAGCCTGAGAGAAGGAACAGCCTTAAATGTGAATATACCAGCCATGCCTGAGAATCAAATTAAGGGTATATCTTTTACTACACAGGATCTTGTGAGACAAAGAGACGTATATGAAAAAAGGAACGATCCGAGAGGGAATTCGTACTACTGGTTAGCCAGTGAAACACCTGTTGAAGAGAGTATTCCAAATACTGATTTAAAAGCCTTACAAGAAAACCGGATAACCATTACCCCAATTACATTTGATCTTACAGATCTCAAAGAGGTGAAAAGGCTGGCTTCTATTGGTTTTGATCTTTAAAGAGAGCCACCAAGACACAAAGAATAAATATGAGCTTTATTCACTTATCTCCTAAGAAACTAAATTTAAAATTAGCAATTAGCAATTAAAAAAATTTAAAATTAGCAATTAGCAATTAAAAATTAGCAATTAAAACAGTCTCTTATGGAACTTATAAGTTTCTTTCATATATAACCCTGAAGCGAAGCGCCGGGGTCATTTGCTGAAAAGAAAGAACGCACTGCAAAAAAAACATAGTTCAATTTTACTGAGCCCATCATAAAAAAGGGTATTAAAAGGATAATTCTCTAATCTTAGTGACTTCATGTCTTGGTGGCTGAAAACTATTAAAGCTAACACATAAAGCTAATATACTGTTGACAAAAGGCAGCTGTGAGCATATAATATATTTCTGTCATGAAGTATTTAAATTGGAATCCCGAAAAAAACGAACTTTTAAAGCTTGAGCGAGGGATATGTTTTGAGGAAATTGCATACCTGATTGAATCAGGGAAGGTAGTTGGAGTGGAAGAAAATCCTGGGCATTCAAATCAAAAAATGTATATCCTTGAAATAGAAAACTACGCTGTTGTTGTGCCCTTTGTTGAAACAAATGACGAGATTTTTCTCAAAACAGCTTTCCCAAGCCGTAAATACACAAAACGATATGGTTTGAAGGGGGTATAATGAACAAATTTAATCAAAAATCATTCAGGCCTATTGATCAGGAAGAAAAAGATTTAATGGAATCAATAGAACGTGAAGAGTGGCAACCTGTAAAAAATTTAAATCAAGAGAAAGAAAAGGCGATAGAGGCTGCACGCAATACCTTGAAAAAAGATAGGCGTATTAACCTTCGTCTTACTCAGAAAGACTATCACCAAATTCAAATCAGGGCGATCGAAGAGGGAATTCCATATCAGACACTTATCTCCAGTATAGTACATAAATATTTAAATGGTTCTCTATCCACTCGTAAGTAAGGAATTCTTATTACTGGTTGGCCAGTGAAACGCCTGTTGAAGAGAGTATTCCAAATACTGATTTAAAGGCCTTACAAGAAAACCGGATAACCATTACCCCAATTACATTTGATCTTACAGATTTCAAAGAGGTGAAAAGGTTGTCCTCCCTTACCTTTGACCTCTAAGAAGATATATGAATCGTTCACAAGTGGAACATATTATCAGGGCAGCTGGGAGCGTTGCTGATGATCATGAAATCATAGTCCTTGGAAGCTCCTCCATTTTTGCGCAATTTCCAGATATTCCCAAGGAATTTCTCCAATCAATTGAGGCGGATATCTTTTCAAAAACAAGCCATATATGAGTGTTAGGGCAACTATGCATCCTGCAAATAAACAAAAGATCCAATTTTCATGAGCCTTTCAGTCAAGAAAATCAATCCTCATCTCCTTCAAATTGATAAGTGCCCTTCTCTGAGTAAGAAAATCCATCCCTAAGATACCGTTAATCTTGTACCCATAATCCATTCCGCCAATCTCTATTTCAAAATTCCTCAGTTGGAATTGACCAACCTGCACGTGTTCAACCCTCCGTAAAAATACCAATTCCCTGCCTCCTACACCGCGGATAGTGTGCAGGGTATCTTCTGGCACAGGAAGAATATTTATCGCAGCCACTATATCAGCAGCCAGAATGGTACTGGCGGAACCAGTATCGATAAGGACATCGGATACATCTATAGAGGCACCTTGATAAGCAACCTTAACTACTGTAAATGGCAAATTATATCTGAGCGTCAGCTGCATGATTTAACCGAATACCTAACCATTCGTGTTCTTGAATGTCGATTTCCTCCCGGCTCGTGTGAAGAAAATAGAATTCACGTTCTGGGTACTTTCGGTGTAGTTGTCGATACCTTTGCATTGCTTCGTTACCATCTGGACAGCTTTCTATTACAGCTAATCGGTCAAGAAATCGTTGGTTTTCTGATGAAGTATGTGCCTCTAAGGCTTCAACAATCAACCATTGATTAGGATAGCGCCCACGGATCTCTGACCAGAGCATAACACTCCTCCTTGAGTGAGAGTGACAGGAAATTGCTTTTTGAACCTGTATAAGCTTTAACACAAAAATCCGAAAAATTTCAACCTCTATTTCTATTTTTGATCCGAGATTGATCTTTACCGGTAAAGAGAGTAATTCTGGAAGCCGACCGTGCCTGAAGCAGGCAAGTGTAACGGTAGGAGGTAAGGTAGGATTGCGTGAGATGGATCTTCATAGCTAGCCAACCACCTGCCTGTGCGTTGCCTGTCTGCGTACGGACACGCACAGGCAGGCACGCAGACAGGTCATCGAAGGGCTCACCCCGTTAGATATTACACAATGAAAATGACACTATTTGAAAGAGTCCTGTTTATGTGGTCAGGCATGATTAAAAAACAGTAGCGGAACATTTTAAACGTGCCCCTGCAGTCATCAGTCGAGGAATCAGGAAAGTTGAAAAAAAGCGCATAGACGAAAAGGCATTTGATAGTATGGTGAGCAAATTAGAAGTGGCTATAGAGGAAAATAAGAAGAGAAAAAATGGGGAATGGGGGACGTTGCTATCTAACTGCATTACTCCAATATTTAGGCTTCCCTATTTTACCACCTATGATGAAATTATCACATACCTGCTTGTCACTCCGAGTATCCTTTTCTTTTGCATTGCAGAGACAACCACTCCTGTGAAGCGTTGCGCCGACATGGGGGCCTGAATGATGTGGGTGTGCCGCCAGCCGGTTTTGTTTAAAATCTTGAGATAATCATCTATCAGGATTGATCCTTCATGACGTTCTTCGGCCGCTGGTTTGTTCTGAAAATCCCGCCAGTCTGCATTGATGAAGGCCAGCCTTGTTGTCTTTTTAGCATTGCGCTTCAGCAGGGAAAAAAGGGCCTCAAGGAATTCCAGATATTCTTTTTTCGGCAGTCCGGATATGCTTTTTTTGTCATAGTCGGTGGCCTTTTTACCAAAGTATGGCGGATCGAGGATGATTAGGTCGGGTTTTTCTTTTGAGCTTACTGGCCAGGATGGCTGTTGAGCTGTTGGTGGAGTCCAGGTGTGGGGCTCGATTTCGGGCCGTGTTTCCGGTCGATCGATCATATCAAAGGCCCAGCATCTATGGTTCAGGGCAATGCAGGTGTCAGGTGTTACGCCACCTCCGGCCATGGGATCAAGGATGAGGTCGTTCTGTTTTGAGAAATAATAGAGGATGTGGGCTATTAATTGCGCAGGGATGCGCCCAGGCCAGTCGTCTCCGAATCGTCGGTCGCAATCATTCCATTCCCATAGGTCCCATGTCCTTAATCCCCAACCAAGCTCTTTGAATCGTTCAATATCTTCTCTGTTATAGAGGGCCAGTGACCATACCATTGGCTCTGTCCAGCCATGCTTTTCAGCTACCTGAGCAACGGTGAAGCCTTTTTCTAAATCGCTATTTAGCTGATTTGCCAATGCTGGCATTTTGGCTAAATGATTCGATATTGTCTTTTGGGGAAGGCCCAATCGCTTTGCAATCCTGTCCTGGGGGATGCCGAGCCGGTTCATGCGGAATATCTTGATGTCGAGTCCCATCTGGGTTGCAGCGCGAAGATCGGCTATGTAGGAGTCCACTGTCTGCCTTGAACGTCCGATGGCCTTTCCTATATCTGCGGAGCTGAGGCTGGAATTTTTACTGTATGCGCGTCGTGCGGTGTCTCTTGCCTCGTCTTCTGTCAATTGTTTGGGGCCAATAGCCTTTTTAGCTGCGTAGAGCAGCGGATCTGTCCCATTTAAATCCTTTATGACGGCCTCGGGCTCTGTCACCCCCACTGTCTTGTACGCGCTCCACCTGTGCACACCGTCCAGCAGGCGATATTTGCCTGGTCTGTCAGGATCGGGCTCGATATCGATAGGCTCGAACTTGAAGCCATCCCTGATATTTTCGGCAAATATGCCGACACGCTTCTGATCGATTCCTTTCCTCGGATAGATGTCCTCATTCAGGATGATTGAGGATATGGGGATTTTGGTTGTTTGTTTCATCATGGTTGTTTATTTAGGCCCCGTTTAAATAGCCCAAGGGATTTAACAGGGCAGGCAGGATTGACTGGATAAATAAAAGTTCTGGCACAAAGACACCAAGATTAAATGATAAGAATTCCCTTTTTTGGAGGGGAAGTATAGGTGAAATGGCCTTGTATGGCAAGGGAAAAATATCCACAACATATGCCGTTGTTGAGTTAGACTACGGCGACAGGGCTTGTGATGGGTGTCAAGGGCAGGGAGGGATATCTTTACAGCGATGGAATTCATTAGGTGTTGTGTGTTTCAGCTCAAAAAGTATGGCAGAACACGAGTACTACATCCTCTAAACCCTAAATACGATGACATTGAACTTAGTAAAGACACTGAATATAGAAGAGTAGTTGGCGTGGTGATAGAGAAAAAGAAAAGATACAGATGATATGTTAATGAAATTTATGGATTGAGGGATTGAGGGGTTTGTGAATTTTTTCAATTCCTCAATTCGGAATTCCTGAATTTGTGCTTGTCTGGACTAAGAGAGATGTTCTTGTACCTTCTGGGCAATATCATTTATCTCTTCCATATCACCCTTTTTCATCTCCCAGTTGGATATTGATAGTCCGTCATTTTTCCACCTGGGTATGATGTGAATATGAAGATGGGGAACTATCTGATCTGATGCCTTGCCATTGAGTTGAAGAATAGTTATGCCCTCTGCATTGACCGCCTCTTTAACTGCATTTGCACATCTTTTTACCGCCTTGATAAGAGTTTCTAAATCACTTTCTGGTATTTCAAAGATGTTCTCGGCGTGATTTTTTGGGACTACCAGCATGTGGCCTTTACTTGAGGGATTAATATCCATAAAGGCAACTACCAATTCCTCATCCAATACCTTAACTGCAGGTATCTCTCCATCAATAATCTTACAAAAAATACAGTCCATTTTGTTCTCTATCTCTGAAACCTGAAATTCGAAACTTGATATTGTATATTGAATGCCGGATTTGATTGTTGTCTTTATCTAGTTTCGAGTTTCGAGTTTCCAACACAGAGCGCTTATCTACAATTCACACAGGTATAAAGCTTACTCAGCGGCACACCTGTCTTCTTACCTATATATTCCAACTGCTCTTGAGGAGCAAAATATCTACCACATACCTTGCAGGCTACCATTTTGAAAGTCTTACCCCAGATAACCCGCTCCTTACCGTTCTCACTCTCCTCCATCTTTATATGCCCTGTTGGACATACATAGGCACAAGCGCCACACCCTATGCAGACACCTGAAGGCTCCATAAATGGAGTACCTACAGATTTATCGGCGCCTCTGTTTAAAAAACCAATGGCACTCACTCCCACCACTTGTTCGCAAACCTCTACACACTGGCGGCAAAGTATGCATGTGCCCTTATCTTCGTCAGGCTGAAACCTTTCTTGTGGTTCCACGCCCAGTTTTTCTGCAAGCTCTCGAATAACCTCTGACTCAGGGCATCTCGCCATAAGTAGCTGCAAGACCAACCGGCGAACATTCATAACCCGCTCACTTTGGGTATTAACAACAAGATCTTCTTCCACCTGGTAAATGCAGGATGCAACAATCCTTTTCCTTTCGCCTTTTTTTATCTCCACCGAACAGAGCCGACATGCCCCAGACGTAGTTAGCTCATCATGATAACACAGGGTAGGGATATCTATTCCAGCGTCTCGTGCCGCCTGTAGTATGGTTGAACCTTTCTCGGCCTGAACCTTCTTGTTATCTATTGTTAAATTTACCATATTTTCTACCTTACTTTATTTATTCTACTATTACTGCATCAAATTTACAGCTCTCTCTACAGAAACCGCACTTAATACACTTTTCTTGATCGATAACGTGGAGCTGTTTTTTCTCTCCACTTATACACTCCGCAGGACAAAGCCTGGCACATACACCACAGCCGGTACAATTTTCTTCATCGATTTTGTACTGGATAAGTTCCTTACAAACACCAGCAGGACATTTCTTCTCCTGTATATGGGCACTATACTCTTCCCGGAAGTATTTGATAGTGCTCAGAACAGGATTGGGTGCAGTAGCTCCCAAAGCACACAAAGAACCGTCAATAATGGCATTAGATAGAGATTCTAAAAGCTCTACATCTCCTTCTCTACCTCTTCCCTCACATATATCATCCAATATCTCCCGCATTCTCCGGACGCCTTCACGACAGGGAACACATTTTCCACAGGACTCTCCCTCCAGAAATTTTAAGAAGTACCTGGCTACATCCACCATGCAGGTCCTATCATCCATAACAATCATGCCCCCGGAACCCATCATAGAGCCAATCTCCGTAAGAGCATCAAAGTCTATCGGCATATCCAGAAATTGCTCAGGTATACATCCTCCTGAAGGTCCTCCAGTCTGAACCGCTTTGAATTTCCTTCCTTCTGGAGTTCCTCCTCCAATATCTTCAATGATCTCTCTTAAGGTCATCCCCATTGGAATCTCAACCAGGCCTGTATTATTGATCTTACCCACTAAGGAAAATATTTTTGTACCTTTACTATTTTCAGTACCGATATTCTGATACCATTCTGCTCCTTTATTGATTATGAGAGGAACATTAGCCCAGGTTTCTACATTATTGAGGTTGGTTGGTTTATTGTAAAGGCCCCGATCGGTTGCGTGAATGTACTTGGCACGCGGTTCACCGGCACGACCTTCAAGAGAAGCAAACAGGGCGGAAGATTCACCACACACAAAAGCGCCTCCACCGCGATTAACTTTTATGTCAAAACTAAAGCCGGAACCGAGTATATCTTCACCCAATACTCCGAGCTCACGTCCTTTTTCAATAGCAATGGTAACATTCTTTACAGCCAGGGGATACTCATTGCGAACATATATATAGCCTTCATTGGATCCAATGGCATAAGCTCCGATCATCATCCCTTCCAGAATCGAATGAGGGTTCCCTTCCAAGAGGCTTCGGTCCATATAAGCGCCGGGATCGCCCTCGTCAGCGTTACAGATGACATATTTAGGGTCTCCCTTTGCCTTACGTGTAGATTCCCATTTCCATCCGGCAGAAAACCCACCGCCACCGCGACCCCGAAGGTTTGCTTTTTTCACCTCTTCAATGACCGCCTCTGGTTCCATCCCGTTTAAAACCTTGGCAATAGCGCTGTAACCTCCTATGGCCAGGTAATCTTCCAGGCTTGCGGGATCAATCTGACCGTTCATTCCAAAGACAAGCCGCATCTGCTTTTTGTAAAAGGGGACGTCATCTTCATGAATGATTTTTTCTCCAGAGCTCGGATCTGTATAAAGGAGGTGGTCTAAAATTTCACCGTTAAGCACTGTCTTGTGTATTATTTCTGTGGCATCATCAAGTCCAACCCGCCGGTAGAAAACTTTTTCCGGATAGATAACAACCACAGGACCTTGTTCGCAGAATCCATGGCAGCCTGTAGACCGAATATCTATCTCTTCCCTTAGATTATCTTTTTCAACTTCAGCCTTGAATTTGTCCACCAGCCTTTGGGCACCGTAGGCTAAACAGCCAGTCCCGGCACAAATAGTGATGCAGTTTTTCTCAGGATCGCGACTATTGCTGATCTTTTCACGCAGGCTTTTCAGCTCTTTGAATGATTTAACTTTCATCAGTCTTTACCTTTTTCCCCAGTTTTTTCAGGATTTTATTAGTTTTAGAAACGGTCATCTGTCCTTGATTCTCTTCATCCACCACCAAGATGGGGCCTAAGGCACAGGACCCCAGGCAATTTACTGTATCGAATGAAAATTCCAGGTCAGGGGAAGTCTCACCAGGCCTTAAATCAAGAACTCGTTCGATGTTGCTCTCTATCAGGGGAGCTCCTCGGACGTAGCAGGCTGTTCCCATGCATAGGCTTAGCTGATGCCGACCCCGGGGTGTTAGGCTGAAAGCTTTATAAAATGTAGCCACCTCAAATATCCGGCTTATAGCAACATCTAAATGGGAACTCACTTTATTGAGCGCCTCCTTGGGCAGGTAGTTGAATTCCTTCTGCACATCCTGGAGTATGGAAACTAGAAACCCCCTATCCGAACCGTATTTCTTGACAATGTCTTTTACCTTTACTTCCATTTTTTTCACACTATGAACTCCACTCATTTCTAAGCCACCTCACATTGTATTTTATCTTTTTCAATAAGTCTGAAAAGTCAAAAGGAAAATTTGATCCCCCGGCTTTCCCCTAACCCAAGTCTTTCCAAGATTGTAGTTGTTCAACCTTATTCATCAGCTTTTTATGCTCCAGGTTCACCCTTGCCTGCATCTCTTCTATCTTGTCCGGTGTGAGATGCCTGAATCGACCCTGCGGCTTCAGATAATCTTCCACAGGCCGGAGGGGCTCCGGCATATCAACCGTTATCCTGTATTTGCCATTTTCCACCTCATAAAGTGGGAAGATACCGGTTTCCAAAGCCAGCCTACCCACCTTGATTGTCAGACTCGAGTCCATCCTCCATCCGGTGGGACACACCGCAAGACAGTGGATATAGGCCGGGCCCTTTACCTTCCTTGCCTTTTCCACCTTTCTTATAAGATCCAGGGGATAGCTTGGACACACGGTTGCCACATAAGACACATTATGTGCTACCATAATCTCAGGAATATTCTTCTTCCATGTCCGCTGCCCGAAACTCACTTCACCGGGTGGCGATGTAGTTGACCACGCCCCAAAAGGGGTTTGGCTGGAACGCTGGATTCCAGTGTTCATATATGCTTCATTATCATAACAGACATGAATCATATCATGCCCTCTCTCCATTGCTCCGGACAAGGCCTGAAGACCGATATCTGCCGTACCTCCATCCCCTGCCATACTTACTGATTTGACATCTCGATCCGGTATCCTCCCTTTGCGGCGCCGCGCCTTTATCCCTGCTTCAACACCTGCTGCAACCGCTGCAGCATTTTCAAACGCTACGTGTATCCAGGGTACTTCCCAGGCGGTCGTAGGAAACCGGCTTGTTGTAATCTCCAGACACCCTGTTGCACATGAGATGATAGTATCTTTACCCAGGCCCTTCATAACCAATCTCGCTGCCAGGGCCTCTCCACATCCCGCACATGCGGTGTGTCCTTCAGCTAAGTACTCTCCCTTATCAATCAATCTCGGTGCATACAGGTCAAAGTTTTTTACAATACTCATTATCCCATCACCCCATAAAATTCATATGTTTCCTTTTTGGCCTTAGCCGCCTTTTCTCCCATCGTTACAAAATCTCCCACTGTAACGTCTACACCTCCGAGGCCCATCACGTAATTCACAATTATGGGTCTTTTATCTTCACTGTAAAAAGCAGCTTTGACATCAGTAAAAACAGGTCCTCCTCCTGTCCCTGGAGAAACTGCCCTATCCATCACTGCCAGGACTCTTGCATCTTTTACAGCCACTTTCAACTCATCAGATGGGAACGGTCTCCAGAGTCTTATCTTAACAAGTCCAACGGGAACACCTTTGTCTCTCAATTCATCAACACCCAGCTCGGCAGTCTCACTCATCGAACCCATGGTTACCAATATCACTTCAGCACCCTCGGTCCTGTATGTCTCTACAGGCCTATACCTGCGTCCGAATCGCTTTTCCCACTCATCCCAGACTTTTATTATGGTTTTTTTTGAATTCAGAAGCGCCATATCTTTTGCCTTCATCATCTGGGGGAAGAAATCCGGCATTGCAAAGGCCCCCATAGTCAACGGCTTATCTGGGTGCAACGTCGCATAAGGCCTATAAGGGGGAAGAAATTCATCTATCTCTTTCTGGTCTGGGAATTCCATGGGTTCAACCATATGCGTTAATATAAAACCATCTATACCTATAACTACAGGCAACATTATATCTTTGTCTTCCGCTATCCGGTATGCCATTAACGTCAGATCTATAACTTCCTGCCCATTCTCCGAGAAGATCACGATCCATCCACTATCCCTCTGGGGCATAATATCAGAATGGTCACTCAATATATTAAGGGGGGCATTCACGGGACGATTTGCCACAGACATTACAATAGGAAGCCTCATTGCCGAGGCTATTGGAAGCAACTCATGCATCAGCATCAAACCCTGAGAACAGGTTGCAGTATAAGCCCGTGCACCCGTTGCTGAAGCACCTATACAAACACTCATAGATGAATGCTCGGATTCAACCGTCACATATTCCGTATCGGTCTTCCCATCAGCAACCAAGTCTGACAGGTGTTCTGCTATGTGAGACTGAGGGGTTATGGGATAAACCGCAGCTACATCTACATTACACATCCCCACTGCCTCCGCAGCAGCTAATGCCACTTCCATACCAATACGATTACGCCTTGCCATGCTTACCCCTCCTCAACCATTTCTATTGCACCTGTCCAGCATTCTTGTGCACAAATCCCGCACCCTTTACAGTAATCCAGGTCTGCCATAAAATATCCATCTTCATCCTGGCTGACACACCCCTCAGGACAGTACACATAACAGATGCCACATTTGATACATTTTGAATTATCCCATACAGGGCGCAGTGACCTCCAGCCCCCTGTATGATATTCCTTTGTGCTACCAGGTGTAAGCACTACATTTCCTGGTTCAATCTCCCGCCAAGTTGCTTCTGCCATAATGACACCTCAAATTCAATCTATATTGCTAACTATTCGGCCACTAAGTCACCAAGACACTAAGATTAGAGAATTATTTTTTTAATACCCTTTTTTATGGGGTATATTATCTCCTTTTTTATTGGAGTGTTTTCTTCCTTGTCAGATAAGGTTGATAAACTCATATCTATCCTTTGTGTCTTGGTGCCTTTGTGGCTACCTGATCAGTTACGATTGTTTACTTATTTTCACTTCTTCATAGGCCCTGTTCAGGGCATTAATATTCTTCTTTGCTATCTTTCCGAATCTTTCCTCCAGTGGAGTCTTCAATGAGGCTACCTTTACTATGGGCACTACCTTAAGAAGAGCACCGAGCATTGTCGTATTCACAATCGGGACACCCAGCTCATCCCAGGCTATCCTTGTAGCATCCACAGTTGCAACCTTACCCGAAAACCCGAGTTTTTTCTTCATTTCTTCGGC
>JAFDHR010000042.1 GCA_019308645.1 Deltaproteobacteria bacterium | reverse complement strand
GTTAAGAAAACGTTAGAGGAACCAGTCTATTTTCATAATAAATCCATCACATCTCAAGAGGTTGAGGAAAAGGTGGCCGATGTAATGAAGCAGGTAGGAATAGATCCCAAATGGTCCGATCGCTATCCTCATGAATTTTCTGGCGGACAGAAACAACGCATCAGTATTGCACGGGCATTAACGGTTGATCCAGAATTTGTTATAGCTGATGAGCCAGTTTCAGCATTGGACGTTTCCATTCAGGCCCAGATTCTTAACTTGCTCATGGATGCCCAGGCAAACCGTGGCCTTACATATATGTTTATTACCCATGATTTGGCCGTTGTAAAGCACATCAGTTCTCGCGTTGCTGTCATGTACCTTGGAATGATTTGCGAATTGGCGCCTGCCAAGGAATTGTTTGAATCACCGCGACATCCCTACACCAAGGCCCTCCTGAGCGCCATACCGGAACTTGGTAAACGCGATTATAAGCATATCAAACTAAAAGGAGAAGTCCCTACACCAATTAATCTTCCTTCAGGGTGTGTTTTTCATGGACGTTGCTTGTTTGCTAATGATCGGTGTGTCAAAGAAATTCCCCGTCTCAATCTCCTCGATTCCGGGGCTCAAGTTGCCTGTCATGGGGTTGAAGAAGGGCGACTGTGATTTTAATCTCTACCAATCCCCTTAATAGAGCCATATAAAGTGGGAACAAAGAAGACGGTGAACAGGGCAGATACCAGCATCCCACCAATCACCACACGGGCCAGGGGAGCATTGATCTCTGAGCCTTCCCCAAATCCAAGGGCCATGGGAACGAGTGCGAGGGATGTGGTGAATGTAGTCATCATAATTGGACGAAGACGTCTTTTTGCCCCAATAAGAATTGCTTCCCTCAAAGGATGTTCCTTTTTTCTCAGGCGGTTGATGTAGTCAATCATGACAATCCCATTGTTAACCACGATTCCGATAAGGAGGACTCCTCCGATAAAGACAGGGATCGTAACATTCATGCTGAGAACCAATATCGCAAGAATAACCCCGATAGAGGCTAAGGGTACAGTGAACATGATCACAAATGGCTCGGTGAGTGACTCAAACTGAGAAGCCATTACCATATAAACTAAGACAATAGCCAGTATGATTGCAAACAGAAGGCCTCCAAAGGCCTTCCTCTGCTTCTCATATTCGCTTGCGAAATCAAGGCGAAAGTTACGTGGTAACTTCAGGTCACTGAGTCTCTCTCTGATCTCCTCAACGATGTGACCCAGGTCTCGACCCTGGATTCCTGCCATAACCGTAATCAGTCTCTCCTGATCTCTTCGATCAATCTTTGTTGGCCCTTTCCCCTCAGTAACAGTGGCAAATCCCTTCAATGGAATGTCCTTGCCTCCTGGCCCATTAATGGATATGTTCAGGACATCCTGGAGCCTCCCACGGTCCTCCTCCCGTAATCTTACGAGGATGTCAAACTCATCACCGCCTTCCCTGTAGCGGGAGGCCACTGTCCCCTCGATATTGGTATTAATCACCTGAAGGATTCGTGAGATCGGAAGCCCCATTGTAGATGCCTTCGATCTGTCGATGACTATCCTGAGCTCAGGCCGATTATCCTCAAGGCTTATCCTCGGATAGATAACCCCTTTCACGTCCTTTATCCTGCTTACAATCTCCTCGGCAATAGCCTTCCCCTGCTCAAGATCATACCCCTTGAGGTCTATCTCAAGCCTCTCCTCACTTCCCCCTCCAAGTATTCCTGTATACATCGACCTTCCCTCGGAAATACGAACCTTTGCATCAGGAATGTTAGCAAATTTCGGCCTCAAGCTTGCTACAATCTCTTTTGTGGAACGCTCCCTGCCCTTTTTGTCTACCAGGCGTGCCCGAAAAAAGGCCATGTGAGACCCTCCTCCACGGCGCCAGTGGGTACCTGAACGGGCAAACATCCCTTCCAGTTCAGGAACATCACTAAGAATTGTCTTCTCCACTTTAGATGTTATACTGTCGGTGATGTCGAGACGTGTTCCCACTGGCATCTCGATGACCCCGTTGACAATCCCCTCATCAATTTCTGGGAGGAGTTCCGTGCCAACACCCTTAACGTGAAAGGCCCAGAATGCAAGAAACAGAAGGAGTACTGATCCACCCAATACCGTTTTCCGGTGCGTTAGAGACCACCCCAACCCCTTCAGATATCCTTCATGGAAGCGAGATCGAACAGCTCCTGTATCTTTTCTTTCAACCCTTAGAAACCGGGATGAGAACATAGGGATTAAGCTTAGGGCCACTACTAAAGCAGCTACCAGGGAAAAGGTGACTGTGAGAGCCATCTGCTTAAACATCACTCCCTCTATCCCCTTGAGAAAGAGCAGTGGTAGAAATACGCAGATTGTGGTTAGGGTTGAGGCCATAATGGCCATCCCTACCTCTTGGCTCCCCTCAAGAGCCCCTTCTATCGCACCTTTTCCCTCCTCTCGGTGGCGAAAGATGTTTTCGAGGACCACAATAGAGCTATCCAGGATCATCCCGATCCCGAGGGCCAATCCCCCCAGGGACATCATGTTGATTGTGAGCCCCATCCGATCGAGAAGGAAGAAGGTAGACCAGATAGCGATAGGTATGGATGCCGAGATGATGAGGGTGCTTCGAATGTTTCTGAGGAAGGCAAAGAGGACTACTATTGCCAGAATACCCCCTATAAAGGCGACGTGTTTGACCTGCTGTATGGATTTTCTGATGAAGTCTGCTGTATCAAAAACAACAGAAAAGGTAACTCCTTCAGGAAGGTCGCTCTTGAGCCTGGGAAGAATCTTTAAAACACGGTTGGAGACCTGAACAGTGTTGCTTCCCGATCTTTTCCTTACAGCCACCATCACACCGCGCTCACCGTTAACCCTCATGTGTCTGCGGAGCTCCTTAAACCCGTCCTTCACATCAGCCACGTGCTTCAGGTAGATAGGCCTACCCTGTCTGGTGGCAACAATAATATTCTCTATATCTTTCAGGCTTGAGAACTCTCCTAAGGGACGGATGAGCCACTCTCTTCTGCCTGTCTCGAGGCGCCCTCCTGGAAGCGAAAGGCTTTCTCCCTTAAGGATGGTGACCAAGGCATCGATGGATAGACCAATGGAGCGAAGTTTCCCTCTGTTGACGTCCACCTGGATTTCTCTCTCTAAGCCTCCCCATATATCAACGGCCGCCACACCTTCTATTTGTTCGATATCGTACTTGATCCGATCATCGGCCAAATCCCTCAGTTTGGAAGGATGGAGTGGGCCTCGCAGGGAAATGAAAAGGATGGGACGATTTGAAGGGTCGTATTTATAGAGATAGGGGTCTTCTGCATCTTCCGGCAGAAAACGGCGCACCCGATCGAGCTGCTCTCGGATATCGTTGGCCGCCTCAGCCAGGTCCGTTCCCCAGTTAAAATCGACTGTTACAGTGGAGGCATCCTCAGCGGAAGTGGAGCGAATCTCCTTGACATTTTCTATGGTGCTGACCCTTTTTTCGATAGTCTCGGTTATAAGCCTCTCGACTTCCTGTGGTCCGGCTCCCTCGTATTCAGTATAAATAGTGATAGCTGGATAGGTTATATCCGGTAAGATATCAATTGGAAGGCGTAACAGAGAGATGGATCCGAAGATCAAGACAGCCAGGAAAAACATCGATGTAGTGATTGGTCTTCGAACAGCCAGATTCGAGAGATTCATGGGATTTGGTGTCTCCGTATAACCCTCACGGGCATCCTATCCTTTAATTCATATTGACCTGCTACTATAACCTCCTCACCTTCTCGCAATCCCCTCAAGACCTCCACGTATTTTTCCCCCTCAAGCCCGAGACTGATTTCCCTGAGTAATGCCCTTCCATTTTCGTGCACAAATACCCTTGTAGGGCCACTTTCTCTTACCAGGGAATCTTTTGAGAGCAGAAGGACCCCATCGCGCTTCTGTACAACGAGATTCACTCTGGCAAACATCCCTGGCTTTAATCGGTGATCCCTATTATCTACCTGGATTTCAATATCGGCCATTCTGCTTTCAGGATCGACAGTGGGGCTGATGCGTAACACTCCGCCTCGAAAAACCTGTTTTCGATAGGCATCTACAGATATCTCAGCTTTGGCCCCAACCCTGAGCTGAGCGAGCTCACTCTCCACCACCTGAACAAGTACCTTGACCATATCCATGGCTACGATCCTCACTATTGGAGCAGTTGTGCTTACAAAGGCGCCTTGGTCTAAAAACCTCTTGCTGATAATCCCACTAATGGGGGCACGAATCGTTGTATTCTTTAGGTGTATCTGGGCGAGTCTCAATGCAGCCTCTGCCTGACGGATCTGGGCAAGAAGTGCATCGCGGTCCTCCTGCCTTGCTCCTTTTCTCATCAGGGTCAATTTTTCCTTTGCCGACCTGTATTCCGCCTCACTAAGGGTAACCTGCAACATGGCCTCATCCAGGCGCTGTTGAGAGATAAAATCCCTTTCTTTAAGGTTTTTAAATCTCATATAATTATCAAGACTGGTTTCCCAACTGGCCTTGGTTTGACGGACCAGCTGCTCAGACTGGGTAATCTCCTCCGGTCGAGCACCGGTTTCCATCTGAGCCCATCTGGCACGAAGTACATCAAGGGCAGCCTGGGCCACCTGTAGCTGCGCCTCCTTCTCCTCCCTCTCAACCATGGCAACAACCTGATCTGCCTTTACCCTATCTCCCTGCTCCACCTGAATTTTCTCCAGGATGCCCGATACTTTGGATAATACATCTACCATTGCCTCAGAAATAATAGTTCCAGTCAGATGCAGTCTGCGATCAATAGAGCCAAGATGAAGTGAGACAGTTTCTACAGGAATCTGTCTTGTGCGTTTCTGCGTTGTAGGAGGATTTGCCTTAGTCTCCTTTTTAGGGCCCGTCTCTGTTAAATAAAAGGCGAGCCCGATAAATATTAAGATTACGATGAGGATCAGTGCCTTCTTCACCTCTTTCTCTCCTCAATTTTTAGATCCAACCTTGTCATTTCGAGCGAAGCGAGAAATCCTTTCGGTCTAACATGCTGAAAATATAAGATTTCTCCCTACAGTCGAAATGACACATTCACTGAAACCGACTTTTTACGAAGCCATTAATATTGATTAATAGGGCTAAAATAAATTTTATTTTATAGTGTAACCCTCAAACGTTGAAAAAATCAAAAATAGTAAGCAATAAAAGAGGGACATCCCATGACAGCTTACTGTAAAGAGAGAGAGATAATCAATGTCAAAGGAATAGCTAATAAAAGGATTGGCTTTTAGGAAATCTTTAATTTTAACAGAACTAATTTTTGTTCAACATTTGATTTTAAACTTCTGCGCACTTCATTTATGCCTGTCTTTTTGCCGTTGAAATATATCTTTAAATCTCCCTTTATTTTTTCGGAGATTTTGTTATCAAAAAGTTCTATCGCGTGGTCAAACTCCATCATCACCCCTCTTTGCAAAAGCAAAGGGCCCACTTCCTGCAAAATGAGATTAAACAGCTTAAGGTGAATAAGGCCATAAACTTGAATATCATCATTATTTCGATATTCCTTAAAGGTAATGGTATCTCTTAGAGGAGCTAAATGACTACCCCTTCTCAGGGTTGCACCTATAAGCCCAGGCATGGCACTGGAGAGGGCCAAGGTGTCATTGTTTTTGATTATAGCCTTATTTATATCATCTACAGGCTGACTGTTTAAAAATATGGTGGTTATTCTTTTATCAACATAGGTTTTATCAAGGCTAAGCTGTTCGCAAAGAAGGTTTTTAATGCTGGCACCAACTTGAACCTTCAGTAAAACACCACTTTGAAATAAAAGTGAGCACATTTCTCTGGCAGCATTATGAGAGAGACGTACTTCAATTTCACTGATGTCTTTCATGTAATAAAAAAGGGGGCGAGAGATATTCTCAGCCCCCTGGAAAGAGGTTTAGAAGTTCCAGAACTCATCCAGTTCCTCGTCCTTGACCATGAATACCTGGTTGTGAGGTGCAAGAGATTCTTGATACATAAATTCTGGTAACCTGTCATCTTTATTAGTAAATCCAGCCCTTGTATTAAAATCCCTTTCAGTCTTGAGGACATTTTTACCCAGATCTGTTACATCATCTGCTGTCAGGTTCAGTCCATATTGTGCATTAAGCATTCTGTAGATTGCCTCAAAGGTCTCGGGCTGATCAAGGACAGGAAAGGCAGTAAAGAGACAGAGACCTGTAGAATCAAGCGCTGCCGTGGCGATCTGGAGATTCCTTGATAGCTCTACCTGTCCCTCTGGTTTCAGTGGGTCTACATAACCGCCTACCTTCATAATATTAGTAGCTATTGCATAGCCGGCTGTATGATCTGCACCCATGGTAGATGTAGCATATGTGACACCAATTCCCTGGATGGCCCTTGGATCATAGGCAGGCATATTTTGACCTTTAACGGCCGGGACCCTTGTTACACCAAATACTCTTCCAGTTACAACGGCACCACTGCCGATAATCTTGCCAATCGGGCTCCCATTTCTGATATCTTCATCAAGAATTCTTATCGCCCTGTCCCAATCACCAAAGGGAAGAAGTCCTCCTTCCATGGCAACAGCAATAGCTCCACCTGTCTCAATGGTATCAAGCCCTATATCATCGCAGAGGCGGTCTAATCTGGCAACCATGTCCAGATCATCAATATTACAATTCGCACCAAAGGCCCATATTGTTTCGTACTCAAGCCCGGAGGTCAGGTAATTGCCATCTTTGTCATTGTAGACATTAGAACATCGTATTACGCATCCTGGAGAGCATGCATGAGTGCCTTTCCCTCCTCTGTTCTTACAGTTCTCAGTAAGCTGTTCCCCGCTGATATTAGTCGCATGTTCAAAATTACCACTTGAGAAATTCTGGGTTGGCAGACCTCCCGCCTCATTAATAACGTTGATTAGCACAGCAGTGCCATAGGTTGGAAGCCCTTCTCCAGTAACAGGATGTTTTAATAGACCGTCAGTAAAGATCTTTGACCATTTCTTAAATTCGTCCTTGTGCTTAATTTCTACACCAGGGGCCCCGGCATCATCCACCACAATCGCCTTTATACCTTTTGAACCCATTACAGCACCCTGACCACCCCTACCGGCGTGTCTGGTAGGCTTATTATCCATATCATTAACTGCAATACTGGCAGCATTTAATTTCTGCTCTCCAGCTGGTCCAATAGAGATTATTCCTACCTTGCCATATCTCTCTGTGAGCTTAGTTACAGTCTGATAATTGCCCATACCTTTGAATTCATCTGCAGGAAGTATCTCAACCTTATCCTTGTTAATATAAACTATCCTCAATTTATCATCCTTGGGCAGCCCCTCAAGGACTATGGCGCTATAGCCCAGGTGAGCTATTTTCTGTGAGACAACACCCCCTGAATTTCCCTCTTTGATCCCTCCTGTTAATGGACTCTTGCAGCCAAAATGGCATCTCCCGCTACTTGCTGCAATTGTGCCGGTAAGCAATCCTGGGGAAGCAACAAGTTTATTATTCGGCCCAAGAGGGTGACAAAGCGGGGGAACCTCCTTGGCTATTATTGTAGATGTTAGCGCTCTACCACCGAGACCGGCATATGCGCCTAACTCCTCTGTTTTAACCGTTAAATCAGTTACATTAATCCTTAGAATCTTTCCCATAACATGCCCTCCTTATTTTTTAAAATTGACACATTTTACTTCATAGCACCATAGCCTATTCTTAAAAAAATTTCTCATTTTAATATATAATCAATTAATCTTTTTCACAAGATATTAATAGGTTATGTCATTTTAGACACAAATCCCTTTGCCTCATTACCTCCCATCCCAAAACCAAAGATGAGCCAATAAACGCCCTCAAACAGCAGGGATTAATTGCGCCATGTGTTTCTATCTCTCAACCCTGCTATATACCTCCCCCGTGGCAGGCAATGGACAAACAAAATAGAGAAAGCATCGACTTTCTTTCGACGAATTAATCGGTCTTTAGATATCCGCTATCTCCCTTATATCCAGATGTTCTCGTACCAATTGTTCCCACAAGCCTATCTTCTCAGCATCGCCTTTTGTCAGTAAAGGCTCCAGGTTATCAATTTGCTTTGCTGTTTGGTAGGTGTCAGAAGTAGCCAAGAGTAACGGAACATTAAGTTCTGAGGCCTTTGAGATAATGCTTTGCGTCGGTAAAATATTGCCCGTGAGAATAATTCCCACGGCATTGGTTTCTAAAGAAGCAAGTATCATATCACTTCGATCACCGCCAGTTATTATGACCTTGTTTTCTTTAAGAAAGGGTGGGTATCTGAGTGCTGTGCTGGTAGACATTGCACCAACAAGAATGTTCTCTACAACATTATTCAATCCACCTTCACCAGTAAGGACTTTTGCTAACAAGCGTTCCGCTAAGTAATTAACTGAAAAATATGTTAATTCTTCACGATATGGGATAACACCAATAACTTTAATGCCCATATCAGTTATCCTGGGAAGATGTATGTCTTTAAAATCCTCCACATCGTGCACCTTGTTTATAATGACACCGCCAAAATTGATTTTGGCTATAGGAAGGGATCTTTTCAAAAAGGTAATGTCATCTACAATTGTGTCGTCATCACCACTTATAACGATAAACAGTTTACCGTCGATATATTGTGCCAGTGAGATTGCATCAAGATTCACCGATATACCATATCCGATATCTTTTCCCCCTTCGACAAAAAATACATCTTTGTCTTTCCCTATATCAGAGATAATTTCGAGAAGTTTCTTTTCAATGCCTTCTGCGTCATACATGTATCTCAGTTTAGAAGAATCAAACCCTATACTCATTTCCTCTGGATTTTCTTCCAGACCGAAGATATCTGTTATCAGTGCAGCATCATAATCCCATAATCGCTTTTTTCGGTAGAATAGTCGGTCGCCAAAGGGCTTTATATATCCTATCCGCTTTTTTAATGCCTTTGCAAGTCCCACAATCACGCTGGTCTTGCCTGCACTTTTTCGCATCGATGCGACAACTATCTTTTCCATTTGCATCACCTCTCAACCTTTAAAGTATAATCCTTACATCCAAGGCCTTTACTCCCTTCCCCTGCTCATAGGCCACAAGAGGGTTGATCTCAATATCAGAAATGGTCTTGCATTTTTGGATAATCGTACCCAGCTTGATGATAGTATCAACTATCCCATTAATATCTTTCTTCTTCTCTCCCCGAACCCCTAAGAGCAGGGGATATGATCTCACTTCCTTTATCATATTCATTACTTCATTGCGGTTCAAAGGAAAGGCGCGAAAGGAAATATCCTTCATAACCTCAACATAGATACCACCAAGACCAAACATCACGATCGGACCAAATACCTTATCTCTTCTGGCACCGATGATTAGTTCGGCCCCAGGCTGGGCCATTTCAGAAACATCAACTCCTTTAATTTTAGCATTATGATTATACGCCTTGCAACTTTGGATAATCGCTTGATACGCGTCAATGACTTCATCGCGATTTTCCAGATCCAAGGCAATACCCCCAGCATCGCTTTTATGGACTATATCCTTTGAAACGACCTTCATGACCACAGGGTATCCAATCTCCTCAGAGTACTTTACCGCCTCATCAAGATTATGGGCAACACGACTCCGGGGAATCGGAATATCTGCAGCCTTCATAATACCATGCGCCTCATGAGCAAGAAGGAAATTTCGTTTGTTCTCTATCACCATTCTTGCAATCCCTTCTATTGCTTCGACTTGTATGTCTGCAACCTCAATATCATCCGATCGATTGATCAAATAGTTATAATAGGAATACATTCCACCAAGACACGACACAGCTTCATAGGCATCTCCAAAAACAGGGAAACCTTCGGAATTAGATGTCTTTATGCAGCTTTCTACTTTATCACCGCCAAAACAGGAGAATAGTATTGGCTTTCCTTGAGATTTATATTGTTGATAATGATTCTCTATCAGTCCAGGTAGATTTTCAGGGTCAAATACTGCCACCTCGCTCATTAATGCGATGACAGCATGTATATTATCATTTTTAAGCGCTGCATTAAGGGCACCATCAAACTCTGAGGTAGTTGCCTGACCGGTGAGATCTATAGGATTCTTTGTAGAGCCAAAATCAGGGATTACATCCGAGAAGATCTCAGTTAAAGCAGGAACATCATCGTAAAGTTTCACACCGTATTTTTCACAGGCATCGGCAGTCATTACACCTACCCCACCGCCATTTGTGATGATTACCGTGTGTTCACCATGGGGGAGGGGATTATTTGAAAGAAACTTACACCAGTCAAAGGCATCCTGTATGCTCTCCGCCCGTAAGACGCCAGATTGTCTCATGATAGCATCGAAAACCTCATCTGTCCCTGCCAGGGAGCCTGTGTGGGACGCCACAGCAACGGCTCCTTTTTCAGACCGCCCTGATTTGATCACAACCACTGGTTTCTTTTTCGTTGCCTCATTGAGCACCTTAACTAATCGCTCACCCTCTCTCACCCCTTCAACATACATGAAAACAATTTTTGTCATATCTTGTGTTCTCAGATACTCCAGAAGGTCTGATTCATCAATATCAGCTTTATTCCCAACTGAAACCATTGCCGATATTCCGATATTTTCTACAGCCGTTTTACCGATCATTGATGCCCCGAGGGCACCACTCTGTGTGATAATCGCAACATTGCCCTGTCTCACATCTCTTGTGCCAAATGTAGCATTTAATGAAGCTACAGCAGAATATATTCCAAATATGTTCGGACCCAAGATACGAAGGCCATGCTCACGCGCATACGTTGCAATATTTTTCTCTTCTTGGATGTTGCCAACCTCCGAAAACCCGGAGGTTATTATTAAAGCAATTTTTACCCCCTTCTCAGCACAGCGCTTAACCGCATCAAACACCAGCTTTGCAGGAATGACGATGCAGGCTAGATCAATAGGATCGTTAATGTCTTCGAGAGTTTTAAAGACCTGAAGACCCAGTATTTCACCGCCTCGGGGATTTATCGGATACACTTTGTGGGGATAACTACTTAATACTATGTTTTCTAAGACCTTATACCCTATTTTGGCTGTATCGTAGGATGCGCCGATTACTGCAATGGATTGTGGCTCGAAGAGATATCTCATATTCGTCATGCCAAACTACTCCCTGAACATCATCCTTAATTCATATACGCCTGAGCTAATTCTCTTTTGCATGTCAAAGCCCATCTTTTGAAATATATGAAGCATTGGTCTATTCTCTACCAGAACCTCTGCGGTAAAGCCAAGAAGTCCTTGTTTCTGGGCTAGGTATGTAAGATATTTGAGTAATTCCGTGCCTATTCCTCTTTTCTGAAAATCATCCCTTACCGCGAATGCCGCCTCTGCAGTGTGTGTGTTTTTGTCAATAAAATACCGTCCCACCCCGATAATCTCTTCTTTCTCTGCATGTTTTAACACGGCAAAAATCGCCATTTCTCCAGCATAATCAATTATCACAAATTTCTGCAAAAATTCATGCGGCATATCGGTTCGCCTGGAAATAAACCTCCGATATAGGCTCTGATCTGAAAGAGAATACACGAAGTCTTTGAGTAATGGCTCATCACTGATTTTTACAGGTCTTAGAAGGATTTCAAGTCCGGTTTCTGTGGTTCTATAAGTCTCAATATCTTCAGGGTACTCTCCCTTCTTGCCTGGTATGAATGCCTGGTCCTTATATATCAGATTTAGTTTCTTCGCCTTTTCTATGAGTGAAGGTCTGAACTTTGGATGTGCTATGGATATTAATTCCATTGCACGTTCTCTGATGTTTTTCCCGTGTAGATATGCTATTCCGTACTCTGTTATAACATAGTGAATATCACCCCTGTTTAAAGTGATGCCCGCTCCCTCTTTGAGAAACGGCACTATTCTTGAAACCTCACCATTTTCTGCAGTTGATTGAAGGGCAAGTATTGTTTTTCCATTATGGGACAAAACGGCGCCTCTCATAAAGTCAGCCTGTCCCCCTATTCCACTATAAAATATCTTTCCTATGGATTCTGCGGTTGCCTGACCTGTGAGATCCACTTCCAGGGCACTGTTTATCGCAACTATATTGTTATGTTGGGCAATAATTAGGGGATTATTCGTATAGTCGATGGTCTTAAACTCTATGCCTGGATTATCATGGATATATTCATAGGTCTTTTTTTTACCCATACAGAAAGTGGCCACTGCTTTCCCGCGGTCAATACTCTTTTTTGTGTTATCAATAACCCCATTCTTCATCAGCTCCACAATTGCATCACTCAATAGCTCTGTATGTACTCCAAGATGCTTCTTGTTGCGGAGATTTAAGAGTATTGCATTTGGCAGGCTTCCATATCCGACTTGAATAGTGTCCCCGTCTTTGATGATCCGTGCAACATAATTCCCGATCCGCTGCGCAATTTCACCAGGTACTTTTGTTTCATATTCTAACAACGGTTCATCATAGGGGATAATAAAATCCACATCATCTATGTGCATGAAGGTGTCTCCATGCACACGAGGCATATGGGAGTTGACTTGAGTTATCACAGTTGAGGCATTTTCCACTGCTGCTTTGGTAATATCAACACTTACACCGAGACTCATGTAGCCATGATTATCCGGGGGCGAGGTCTGTATCATAGCCACATCAACAGGCACAAGCTTGCGATAGAATAGTTCAGGGACTTGCGATAGGAATATAGGAGTATAATCTGCAACCCCTTTATTGATTGCATCTCTTGTATTGTTTCCTATGAAGAAAGAGTTATGCCTGAAGTTACTTTTGAATTTCTCATCAGTATACGGCGCAACACCAAGGGTCCAAACATGAAAGACCTCGGTATCAAAGAAACTCTTAGGATGAAACTCCACATACCTTATGAGGGCCTGAACAAGGTATTGAGGCTCACCGCAGGCGGTAGATAAATATCCGATCCCCCCGATGTATGTTGCTAAAAACCGTGTCTTCAGAGACGAATTTATCAGGATAGATGTCCTTCCACTTTGTGTAATCTTGGGTTTTTTTCATGATCTTATCACCCTCACAGAACAGTCAAGAATCATGGCTGCTTATAGTCAAGATATACAAGCTGTACATAACTCTGTACCGCAAGTGACACCGGATTCAGTAAAACTCTAATAGGAACTCGACGGGCTCTATCCTATCCACACTTATATTTCAATAGACTCTCAAACACGTGAGTCTCTATTACGTCTTTCAATGTGGTTTCAAAGCCAATAGACTTTAATAATCCTAATGACTGTTTAAAGCGGATAGGATTCCATGGCTACCTTATAAGTTTTTAGGCCCTTTTCATACTAGGGATTATAAACACAGGTATTGGGCTCCGCCTAAGGACTTTTTCTGCAACACTTCCGAAAAATACATGTTCTATTCCTGTTATACCGTGCGTACCTATGACAATAATATCTACATTTTCCTTCTTTGCAAATTTGAGTATCTCATTATCCTCCCTGCCAGATTTGGTAACTAATTTACAGGTGATCCCATCTTTTATCTTCCCTATATAGTGCTTCTTGTACTTAGTATTCACATCTTCTTCAATGACTTTATGTATCTTTTCTATGAGATCCCTGGGTATAAGCATCTCTAAAAATGCCTCCTGGGGATTTTCAGGTATCACGTGTAATATATACAAAATACCCTCATCTCTTTTGACAATACCATAGGCAAACCCAAAGGCATAATCCGCATTTTCAGAAAAATCGGTACAGAAAAGTACCTTTTTGTATTTTGGATATTCTATAATCCTAGTTTTCCTCATAGTAAGTTTTTAAAGGGTTTTCATCACCTGCCTTAAGATCGTTCAAGCTTTTTCTTGCAGGGGATTATAAAAACAGGGAATGGACTATGCCGGAGGACCTTTTCGGCAACACTTCCGAAAAAGACATGTTCTATTCCTGTTCTACCGTGCGTACCTATGACAATAAGATCTACGTTTTCCTTCTTTGCAAATTTGAGTATCTCATTATCCTCCCTGCCAGATTTGGTAACGGTTTTATATGTAATCTTATTGCCTATCTTTTTTACATAGTGCTCCTTATAGTTATTAACAATATCTTCTTCAATGGTTTTCTGTATCTTTTCCAAGTTCTCCGTGCTTACAATATCCTCTGCAAATGCATGATTGGGATTATAAGGTATCACATGTAAAATATAAAGAAGACCCTCATCTCTTTTGGCAATACCATAGGCAAAGTCAAAGGCATAATCCGCATTTTCAGAAAAATCGGTACAGAACAATACCTTTTTGTATTTTGGATATTCTCTCATTTTCATTCTCCTTGTGTTATAGGGTTAAAAGGGTTTTCATCACCGACCTTAAGATCGTTCAAGCTTTTCTCTATCCGGGATAATAAAGACAGGAAATGGGCTGTGTCTGAGGACCTTTTCGGCAACACTTCCGAAAAAGACATGTTCTATTCCTGTTCTACCGTGTGTACCCATAACAATAATATCTACGTGTTCCTGCTTTGCAAATGTGAGTATCTCATTATCTTCCCTGCCAGATTTTGTAACTAATTCATATGCAATCCCATTCTCTATATTGTTTACATAGCGCTCCTTGTAGTTATTAGCTATATCTTCTTCAACGGCCTTTTGTATATTTTTCAAGTCCTCTTTGGTGATAAAACTCTCTGCATATGCCTGGTTAGAATTATAAGGTATTATATGTAAAATATAAAGAAGACCCTCATCTCTTTTGGCAATGCCATAGGCAAACTCAAAGGCATAATCCGCATTTTCAGAAAAATCTGTACAAAAAAGCACCTTTTTGTATTTTGGATATTTCATCATCTTTTGCTCCTCCTATTTATATTTTTTGATCAAATTCCTTATGGTTTCCACATATTCTTTTCCAGGCAACCCCTTGCTCTCTATGCGCTTTATATACTGGTCGATAACCGGTTGAACAGCCCTGCACCAACGAGCGCTCTCCTCTTTTGAGAGTGAGATGATCTTATTGCCCAGGCTAAGGGTAAATTTGCGCCCTTCATCATCACTTGAATCCCATGCCTCAGCATGCCTGGTAATCCACTCCCTACTGACTTCTTCAAAAACCTTCTGGACATCGTTTGGCAGGGAATTCCACTTTTTTAGGTTCATTGCTACATAAAACCCGGAAGTATAACTGGTCCACGAAGGCACAATAGTATATTTGATAACCTCGGCCTGCCTCCAGCCTTTCAACACCTCCATAGGACTCCATGTGGCATCCACATAATTATCCTCCAGAAGCACACGTGTATATCCCTGGGGTTTAACAATCGGCTCAGCGCCCAGTGCTCTTGTCACTTCTGCGCTGAAGTAGGTTGGGCGAATCCTCATCCTCTTAAGATCTTCCAGCCTATAGACGGGTTTCTTACTGTGGAGTAGACCGGGACCATGGGCATGGAGATAAAGGACCTTCACATTAGATAGCTCTTTGGGCCGGAACTTTTTGTAGAAATCGTTAATGACAGAGGTGGCAACCTTTGCACTGGGATACCCAATGGAAAAGTCGATAGCCTCCATGGCAGGGAAGAGCCGACGGTTATAAGCAAAAGCAGACATCCCAATATCCGCAGCACCTATTAAGATCCCTTCATAAATCTCGTCCCCCCTGACAAATGCTCCGCCCGGGATGTAGATGATTTTCACATTGCCATTGGTGCGCTTCTCTATCTCTTTTGACCAGGCATCACCCAATTGTGCCTGTTTATCAGTGGTTGGGAAAAAAGTAGCATATCGGAGTTCGATCGGTTTCTTCTCGGCAGCATGAAGGTTGAGGACAAGTGATGTCGAAAAAATCAAAACCTGAGAAATAATAAAAATCCATTTCGCAGTTTTCATAGTCACCTCCTTTTTTACAAGGCTAAATAAAAAATCTTATTTTTTATCATTAATTTCCGGTTAGATATTTGCATAACAGTCTGAAATTTGAAATTGTGTAATATTTTAAATTTGCTCCGACTATGCCGTTGCTGGCTATACGGATTTCATTCTGTATCTTGATGCGAAGCTCTCTGACCCTTTTTATACTGACTTTTTCGTTGTGCTGTTCATGACAATAAATAGCAAGCAGCAAATAGGTGATCAGACCGGCGAGTATTTGAACCATTAAGCCATACTCGCTTCTGGCAATCAGATGGTAAACTTTGAGGTGGCGTTTCCACCAAGCAAAGAATTTCTCTATGTCCCATCTGAGCTTGTAAATAAGAGCAATTTGCTCTGCGGATAGATCATAACGACTTGTGGCAACCCAGTATTTAGTACCATCAATGATATATCCCACAAGTCTGAGGGGCTTTTTAGTTTGGTTGACTCCGGGGGTACCCAATAAGACAATTGCATCATAGAAAATGTTGCTGTCCGGATTGATTTCTTTTGCTTCTATGCAGGTTTTCTTTGTTTTGGCTTTAATGCGGCATACGAAATATTTTTTCTCTTCTTGCCACAGGTCAAATAGATCGTGGGCTTGGTATCCTCGATCCATAACACCGGTTTGGCCTGGGGAAAGAATCATGTTAGAGAAGGGCCGTTCAGCGCCTTTACCATCAGACAGGAATATGAGATCCCCAAGTTCATCATGTTCTTTTGGTAAACGGCTGACAGCGTCGGCTTGAAGATTTTGGTATATGTAAGCAAGCTGTTCAAGACCTCGGGAATTGATGGCTTCAGCAAAACTGCTCTTTTTTATCCCCTCTCCGGGGGCGATGACGTTACGGGCAAAATCGTCTTCTTCAAGGACCTGAAGAAGATGTCGGGCGGAGGTGTGTTCTTCCAAATGAAAGAAGATGAGAGCTTTAAGTTGATCATCAAAAGTCATTTTCAAAGGTCTGTCCCCTCGCGCCTCCAATAGCCGCATTCCGATTTTGGCCTTGCCGATAGGCAAGTATAATTGGCTAAAAGATGGTATTTTTACTTTTTTTAGTCGCTTTAGAGTGTAGGGCATTTTGTAACCTCCTGAAATCATTGAGTATTACAAAATTTCGCCGACACCCTAATTGGAATGTCAAGCAAAAAATGAACTTAAGCCACTGATTTTGCTATTTTTTTGGTGAATCATATGCAATTTTCTAACCGGAAATTACTGAT
>JAFDHR010000528.1 GCA_019308645.1 Deltaproteobacteria bacterium | reverse complement strand
CTAAATGGAGTATTGGGTCAAGAAGGTAATGCTATAAGCGTAAAGGTAAAAGATAGTTTTTTATTAATAATCAGCCACAGATTTACGCTGATTACCCCCTCCGGCCTGTAAGCCCTACGGGCTGGAAGGCTGATATTTTGTTATCATATACAGGTCTTTTGAATTATGGTTTTATGCCAAAATCAATAATAAGCCAGCTTCAATATTTGTTGCCTGCCCGTCAAGTAATTGATTGAACTCTAAGAATAATATCTGTTATTTTTTTATATTTAAACCTATCTGCGTTTACCCAGTTGAATTCCCGCTTTGCGGGACGCCCTTTGAGCGATTCAACAGGGTGAATCTGTGTGAATCTGTGGCTAAATAGTTACGTTTTTTCATTTTAGGATTTGATATTTGGATTTATTTATGGTATCGAGCTATTAAAAAAATTTACCTTTAACAAAGATTTTGAAGAGATTATTTTAAATGAAAGGAGATTAAAGATGACTGCTAAAATTGTAAAAGGAACAGAAGTTAGAGATGAGATCTTAATAGAACTCAAGGCGGAGGTTGACAAGATAAAGGAAGAACATGGGGCTGTCCCTGGCCTTGTAACCATCCTTGTTGGAGAAGATCCTGCCTCGATTTCCTATGTTACATCCAAGATTAGAACTGCCCAAAATCTTGGATACAAAGAGATCCAAGACAATCAGACCGTGGAGATTACAGAAGAGGAGTTACTTTCTCTTATTGATAAATACAATAAGGATGACTCCATTCATGGTATCCTTGTTCAACTCCCACTACCAAAACATATTGATGAAAAGAAGATTCTCAATGCCATTGACCCGGATAAGGATGTGGATGGATTCCATCCGGTCAATGTAGGTAGATTGATGATAGGTGGTGGTGAGGTTAAATTCCTTCCTTGCACCCCAGCTGGTATCCAGGAGTTGATTGTCAGATCTGGTGTTGAAATAGAAGGTGCCGAAGTTGTAGTTGTAGGCAGATCTAACATCGTAGGAAAACCTATTGCCAACATATTATTGCAAAAGGCCCAGGGTGCGAATGCTACGGTAACAGTAGCCCACACAAGGACAAAAGATTTAGCCTTTCACTGCAAGAGAGCCGATATCCTGGTTGTTGCCGCTGGTGTGCCCGGCCTGGTTAAGCCCGAGTGGATAAAGCCAGGTGCATGCGTTATTGACGTTGGTGTAAACAGGGTTGGTGAAAAGATTAGTGAGAAGACAGGCAAGAAGATTGCAATCTTAAAGGGTGATGTTGATTTTGATAAGGCAGTAGAGATTGCCGGCTATATTACCCCTGTACCCGGTGGCGTTGGACCCATGACAATTACCATGCTGATGAAAAATACCCTCCGTTCCCTTAAGTTTCACTTAGGAATTGCATAATATATTTTAAAGGCGTGTATTTCTCTTTCGAAATACACGCCTTTTCTATGAGATTTTTTGCGCAATGTTTCTTGTTATTAGAACTTATTGTTTGACCTTATTTCTTTAATGATTGCCATATCTTAACGATAAATCTCTCGTCGATGCCTAAACCCCATAATCCTTTTCATTATTTTTATCCAGTTCTGTCAATAATATATTCTTCTGTTTTTACCATACGATTTATTCGCCTTCGCCAGAATACCCTGTAGCTCGCGCAGCGCAGGCGCTCACGCGGTGCAAGCGCCTGTGCTGCATGTGCGCCGCGTGTACTGCGGGGAGCTTTATTCCCTTCTGTTTATAAATAAGTTCTAAATTAATCCACTCTTCTATAAAATAATACCATGAACTAAATTTTATACGGGGAGGTGGTACGATGAAAATCATAAATATCTCTCAGAGGATCAAAAGAGTCGAAAAAGATGAGCCTGCTTTTCAGGGAATCATGGATGATGTTAGAACATCGGACGCGGTGCTGGGCCTTCCCGCTATATCTCTTTTTCCAGCCAGCTTCCAAAGGCGTAAATAGGAATGGATTGAATATTGTTTTGTTTTTCGAAATTATCGAGTGATACCTTGATCCCTTCAAATATGTCAGGGTTGCTGTCTAATAATAGATGCATACTTTTCAATTTTCCGGACGCTCCGGCCTTGACTT
>JAFDHR010000527.1 GCA_019308645.1 Deltaproteobacteria bacterium | reverse complement strand
ACCCATGGACAGGTTTTCCAGCACAGATAGACTAGCGAAGATCCGCCTTTCCTCAGGGACATAGCCGATACCGGCCCTGGCCACCTTGTATGGTGGATATCCTGCAATATCCTTACCCCTAAAGATAATCTCTCCTGATCTTGGCTTAACCAGGCCCATGAGGCTTTTCAGGGTCGTGCTCTTGCCCATGCCGTTTCGACCGAGAAGCGCGACGACTTCACCATGATCAAGCGCTAAGGAGATACCCTGCAAGACATGGCTTTCGCCGTAGTATGTATTCAGATCCTTGACTTCAAGCAACATTCCTAAACCTCCAGTTCTCCCAGATATGCGTCTTTGACCTCTTGATTTTCTTTGATTTCCTCCGGAGGGCCAACGGCCAGTATCTTACCGAGATGGAGCACTGTGATACGGTCCGCCAGGGAGAAGACCACGTCCATGTCGTGCTCGATGATGACCATGGTTTTGCCCTCGGTGATCCTTCTGATCAGCTCAACCGCATTATGGGTTTCATCTCGAGACATACCGGCGGTGGGCTCATCAAGCATTACCAGCTCCGGATCGGTGGACATAGCCATGCTGACCTCCAGGCTGCGATGTTTGCCATAGGAAAGTAAATCGGCGGGCACGTCCCGCTCCTCAGTCAGGTTAATTCGATTGAGGAGCTCGTCGGTCTCTTCCGTTATGGCCTGCATTTTGTCCGCCTTGCGGAACAGGTTGAAGCGGATGCCTCTTTTTGACAGGATTCCCATACGGATATTCTGGAAGGCCGTCAACTTGGAGAAGGTACTCGTAATCTGAAACGAGCGCCCCATACCGATACGCGCCAGTTGGTGCGGTTTAAATCCGGTAATCTTATTCTCCTTGAAGAAGACCTGCCCGCTGCTCGGCATGTAGGTTCCGGTGATGACGTTAAAGAGGGTTGTCTTGCCGGCGCCGTTGGGTCCTATTATGGCGTGTCGCTCTCCCTCCTCTACCTCAAGGTTGATATTGAACAGCACCTCCAGCCCGCTGAAATCGTGATATATTCCCTTTGTCTCCAGTATATTCATGAAGTCTCCTCCATGGCCGCCTTATCAGACGTTCTACTAAACAATTTTTCCTTGATAAACCTTAAAAAACCTGCAACTCCCGTTGGAGCAAACATGATCACAAAGATGAGGATCAGGCCGGTCACCAGGTCAACCCGTTCGGTATATCGGCTGGTCAGCTCATCTATAATTGAAAGAATACCAGAGCCAACAATTGGGCCGAAAAAACTGCCTATGCCCCCTACAAGTGACATAATGATGGGCGAAAAGGAGTTGCCGACGTGGAATGCGTCATCGGCTGAGATGAGGTTCTGAAAAAGGGCATAAATCGAACCGGCTATACCGGCAAAACCGCTGGAGAAGATAAAGACAATCGCCTTGGTATGCGGCACCTTGAAACCCAGGTAGTCAACCCGCATAGCATTGTCCCGGATGCCGGTCTGGATGCTGCCGAAAGGGGTCTTGGTAATGAACCAGATAATCCAAATGCTCACCCCTAATACGGCCATGGCAAAGTAATAGAAGTTAATCGGATCCGCTATATCAATAGAGACTATTCCCGGAATGTTGAAAGGCGGTATGGGAAATCCCCCGACCCCATCCTCACCACCGGTGAGCCATCTCAATTTCATGGCGAGGACATGCATGAGCTGGCCAAAGGCGAGTGTCAACATGGCAAAGGCAACGCCGCTGACCCTGACCAGCAGAGGGCACAAGATCAAGGCGAGGACAATCGCAGCCAGCAAGCCGATCAAGATCGCTGGGAACAGTGGTAAGCCCTCGATACGTTCTAAGGCAATCGCCGTGGCATAGCCCCCGGTTCCAAAAAACATGGCATGACCAAAACTGAGAAGCCCTGTATAGCCTAAGAGAATGTTGAAAGTGATTGCATAAAGGGCGTAGATTGCAAAGACTACAAAGATATTGGTAAAATAGAAGCCAAAAAGCCTGGGGTAGAGAACCAGGATGAGAAGTAGCACCACCCATAAAATCCACTTAGTCGTTTTATTCATCATTCTATCTCTCCAAAAAAGCCCATGGGTTTAAATGCTAATACAATG
>JAFDHR010000526.1 GCA_019308645.1 Deltaproteobacteria bacterium | reverse complement strand
ACCTGGAAGTTTGCTGAACCGCGTTTTGTTGATCGTATTTCCCCATGTAATCAACAGTGCCCTGCTGGTGAAGACGTCACTGGATATATGTATCTGGCTGGCCAGGGGCAGTTTGAAGAGGCATGGAGATTAATTATGGAGGAAAACCCCTTTCCTGCTGTCATGGGCCGGGTGTGTTTCCATACCTGTGAGGAGCAATGTAACAGAAAAGACCACGATGAGGCTGTATCTATCCACACAGTAGAATGCTTTATTGGCGACTATGCCCTTTCCCATGGTCTAAAAATACCGGTCACCCAAACAGAAAAGGACAAAAAAGTTGCTATTGTCGGTGCTGGACCTGGAGGCATGAGCACTGCCTACCATTTGAGGCGTATGGGATATATTGTTACTATATTTGACTCTAATCAGAGCCCTGGCGGTATAATGCGCTATGGTATTCCTTCCTACAGACTCCCTAACACGATTCTTGATGGTGAGATCAGCAGACTGTACGATATAGGGATAGCGTTTAAAATGGGAGTAAGGGTAGGTACAGATATCACCTGGGATTCCCTTGAAAGCCAGTTTGATGCCGTATTCATTGCTATTGGGGCCTGGGAAGAGGCTCGTCTTAATATCGAGGGCATAAACACGAAAGGAATATTTAATGCCCTTGAATTTTTGCATGAGATTAACCTTGATAAAAACCCAGAGATAGGTAAAAGAATTTCTGTCATTGGTGGAGGAAACAGTGCCATAGACTGTGCCAGATCCTCTCGCAGGCTCGGGGCAGAGGTAACCGTTGTCTATCGTAGAACTGAGAAAGAGATGCCAGCCCACCCGGAGGAGATTGAAATGGCCAAAGAAGAGGGTGTTCAATTTCTCTTCCTTGCCACCCCAAAAGCAATATCTGGCAATGAGCACATTACAGGCATCAAACTTGAAAAGATGGCCCTGGGTGAAATAGATGACTCTGGCCGAAGACGACCGCTACCAACTGGGGAGAGCTTTGATATTGATTGTGATGGGATGATCATAGCCATAGGAGAGGCTACTCACGTTGCTGATCTACCTCCTTTTATCTCACATAAAAAAGGAGTGGTTTCAACCGATCAAATGGGACACACTGATCACTCAAAGATCTTTGCTGGTGGAGATATTATCAATATCCCCCATACAGTCACTCATGCTATCGGCTCAGGCAAGCGTGCCGCCATATCCATTGACCGATTCCTCGAAGGAATAAAGGCTGAAGAAAATAGCCTTAATCAATTCAGGTGGGGAGAGAAAGGAAATGTGAGTATTGGCCGTTTACAGGGAGCAAGCCAGTTTTTGAGAAGAAACCCGACCTCAGAGGTAATAGACTATACCGGCATGAATACCTTCTATTTTGATCAGCGGCAGAGGATGAAAAGGAATAGAATCGCTGTAGAGGAAAGATTAAAGGGCTTTCAGGAGGTGATCGAATCTCCTTCTCAAGATGAAGCAATCTCTGAGGCCCAGCGCTGTTTTAATTGCGGTTCCTGCACCGAGTGTGGAAATTGCTATATCTTTTGTCCGGATAATGCCATAAAGGTCGATCCAGGTGGCTATGGATATATTGCAGATATGGATTATTGCAAAGGATGCGGTATATGTGTGAATGAATGCCCTCGTGGGGCAATGAAAATGGAATTTATGGAGTAAAAATATGAGAAAAGTATTAACAGGAAACTTGGCAGTAGCCTATGGGGCAATGCTCTCCGATGTACAGATAGTTGCCGCCTATCCAATTACACCCCAGACAACCATCATTGAGGAGCTGGCCAATATGCAGGCTGATGGACGGGCAGATTTCGACTATATCAGGGTGGAATCCGAACACTCAGCCATGGCCGCATGCATTGGGGCCTCAATGGGTGGGGCACGAGCATTTACCGCCACTTGCGGGCAGGGATTATTCCTGATGCATGAGATGCTCCATTATGCGACTGGCGCCAGGACACCTGTAGTTTTAGCCAATGTCAACAGGGCCGCAGCTGCCCCCTGGAGTATCTGGAGTGATCAGACCGACTCTGTCTCGCAGAGGGAGACCGGCTGGATACAACTTTACTGTGAGGGAAATCAGGAGGT
>JAFDHR010000525.1 GCA_019308645.1 Deltaproteobacteria bacterium | reverse complement strand
ATTCGACTTATCACCTCCAAATTAAAATATTGACCACATACCAGCATACCCCCTATAATAAATCAAAAAACCCACGGTGTCAAGTGTGTCTCAATGTCAGCACGAGGGGAGGGGGAATGTGCCTTTTTACGAAGACAACAAAATTAAAATTCAAAATAGTAACACAAACTATTGATATCTTCCGCTTTCACTGCAAATATTCTCCCCACTGATTCAGCGGCGACGGGCGTAGTGGAACTAAGTTCTGCCTTTTACACGCTTTAACGCAGTTTAATAAAATAGATCAAACCATAAAGAAACATTTTCGTCGTATCTCATTTCTTTTACCGCAGCAAGTCTGGACTCCAATTCCTTTAGTTCGTCTAGTTTATCATTATATATATCAGATGCTTGGTAAAGCCTATTGATAATTTTTAGGTGAAAATACCTTACTGTTATCTCAGGGAGTAAGATGGGATTTTTGCTCAGACTTGCAATGCCTGCCACCATTTTGGTAAAAAACCTCTGTAGCCTAAGCCTGAGGTCCTGCATGGGATTACTGACGAACCAGAGGAGAAGCACACCTGGTTTTCTATAGAACCAATCCGTGTCAACGCTAACCTTAGGTTCGCCGCCAAGTTTGTCTATATAGAGCCAAAAGGCACCAGACGTGAGCAGTAATAGTTGCATCATCCCAACTACATGATTTATTGTGTAAGGATGATAATGGACAGCATAAGGAAGAATGTTATAGAGGATCTTAGGGTAAACACCTGTTAAGATGCACAAAAATGCAGCCATGCCCATAGCTATTAGCATATTTAAGGGAGGCTCTGTGGCCTCTATCTCTTCCTCTTCAATTGTTTCTCCCTCGGGAACCCTGCCAAACCAAATGCCATAGGGAAGCTTCAGGCCCGTATGGAGGAATGTCCCTATGGATGCCAGGTGTAATAGCAGGTGTATGATAGGTCTATGTAACTCACCTGTTGCGGCAACAACCATGGTTTTGCTTATAAAACCATTAAAGAGTGGCACTGCCGAGATAGAAAAAGCACCTATCATGTAAAGGGAGAGAGTGATGGGCATTTTCTTGTATAAATTTCTGCCTTGCAGTTCTGTGAGCTTTCTTCTCCCAGTTACATAAATTACTGCTCCAGCACCCATGAAAAGCAGGGCTTTATACAAAATGTGGCAAAATGCATGAGCAGTTGATCCATTCATGGACATCTCAGTTCCCAATCCCACTCCAGCTACCATATATCCAACCTGGCTGATGATATGGTATGCAAGGAGTCTTCGGATATCGTTCTCAAGTACGGCATAGGCCACTCCATATACCGCCATAATAGCCCCAAGCCAAACAAGGATCTCAACTCCTGGGAAAGTCCTCAAAAGCACATACACAGCGCTTTTGGTAGTAAATGCGGTCAAGAAAACACTGCCAGTGACAGTTGCCTCTGGGTAGGCATCAGAAAGCCAGGCATGAAAAGGGGGAACAGCGGCATTGATTATAAAACCAAGCAGTATGAGTTGGGATGCAATCCCCCCATATTCTATAAAACCAAAATTTGTAGACCCTGTATTTGACACATGTATGATGATGCCGGCCAAAAGAGCGCAACCACCAAATATGTGAACCATGATATATCTGAATCCTGCGTCAAGGGCAGCTTTATCTCTTTGGTACCAGATGAGAAATACAGAGGATACTGCCATGATTTCCCAAAAAACGTACAGGGTAAAAATATCGCCGGCAAATGTAACCCCCAGGGCGCTCCCTATATAAAGAAAGGCTGCCGTATGCTGCCCAACTTCCCTTACATGTAACGCGTAAACCATACCCACAAAGGCAACAATGACAAACACATATCCAAAACACATACTGAGCTTATCGACCCTGCCAAGGATAAGATCATATCCCAGAAAATTATAGACCCAATAGGTACCTTTCGGCATATACAGGAGATCTATGAAGGCTATCACAGGAATAAGGAGTTGAAATATTTGTCGTAGCCTTCTTTCCCGGAGAAGAGGAAGGAGGATGGCACCAAGAATAAATATAAAGGCAGGGGGGACTATATCAATCATAGTAATCCTCATCCTTCTGGATCCCATGATGGCCCAGCGCCTTTGATCCCAGAACAATCACAATACATCCTAAGAATCCAAAAATCGCATCAAAGGCAGGGATTTTCTCCCACCAAAAATGCACATGTTCATGTGGAATAAATAGTCCAACCAATATACTCACGCCAATACTAATAAAGAATATATATTTTAATTTCCTTCCCATTTACATCAAGTATCTTCCCGGCTGCCATAGATGCTAAATTAAAGAAGTTGAAAAAGGCATTTGGAAATATTCCCAGTATAAGTGAAATAATTGCCGTTATCATCAGGGGAACAACCATCCTCATTGGGGCCTCATCAAAATGTGGGTTTACAGGTTCTTTGGGACTCTTAAAAAACGCATTAAATATTATAGGAAAAAAGTATGCTACGTCCAACAGGGCGCTTATAAGCAAAACAAAGAGGAAAACAACAAAGAGGAAAACTACCTGCCTGGCTTCAAGCGCGCCTATTGCGAGATACCATTTGCTAATGAATCCACAAACAGGAGGTGTCCCTGCAACCCCCATTGCGGCAATGGCAAAGGCACCAAACGTTAATGGCATCTGTCTGCCAAGGCCATCGAGTTCACTTATGTTTTCTTTATGCGTCTTTACATAAATAGCCCCAGCAACAAAAAACAGGGTAATCTTCATAAAACCATGGCTTCCCATATGAAATATGGCCCCTGTTATAGAGCTTGGGCTTAATAAGGCAGCCCCCATGACGATTATGGCAAGGTTATTTATAGTAGAAAAGGCAAGTCTTCTTTTCAGGTTATCCTGTGCAAGGGCGTACAGCCCGGAAACAATAACGGTGAATGCAGCAAAATAGGCCAATATAAGCCACAGATCAAGTTCGTGGAGAAGCGCTGGTCCAAAAACGTAGAGGATAATCCTTAAACACCCAAATACTCCTGCCTTAACAACGGCCACAGCATGGAGGAGGGCACTTACAGGAGTTGGGGCTACCATCGCAGTTGGCAGCCATTCATGCATTGGCATAAGAGCAGCCTTGACACCAAACCCTAATATAAGAATAACGAACAGGAATATAAATGTAGCAGGGGAACCGTGACCTGAAAGAAAGCCACCAGGTTTGAAGTCAAGGGTCCCTGTAAGGGTGTAGATAAAAATTATGGCAAATAAAATAACTACCCCGGCTGTAAGTGTATAAACAAGATATTTCCTCCCGCCAATTATTGCCTCTTCGGTCTCTTTATGGGCCACCAATGGATAGGTTGCCACTGTAAGAATTTCATAAAAAATAAAAAGAGTCAGGAGGTTACCTGCGAAGGCAATGCCCATGGTTGCTGAAAGACATAGGGCAAAATTGAAAAAGTATCTGGTCTGGGCATGCTCATTTAATGCCCTAACATAACCTATGGAATATACCGAGGTTGCAATCCATAAAGCAGATGCCAGGACACCAAAAAACATACCAAACTGGTCCACCCTGAACTGGAGAGAAACCCCTTGTGTAAGTGAGATAATGGTAAATTCTAATGTCTTTCCATCTAAGACAAAGGGAACCATGGAAAGAACAATGGAGAATTTGACTACAGAGGCAAGAATGGTCCAGAATTCCCGTAAATTCCTGTTCCTTTCACCTGTAAAGATGATAAGTAAGGAACCTATTAATGTTACCAGAACAGCTAATAATGGTCTTATGGAAACTATCGTCTCCATCAATAATTCCTCATTAAATCGTTAGTGCTCGTTCACAGGTTCAATGCCTTCCTGCCGGCAGGCAGGGCTGAACCTTTTTCAACCGTGAACGTTTACAATCTTTAAAAACCTATAGGAAGAGCAAACTGAATTACAGTAGAAATAATCTTCCCGCTCAGTACACCTAACGACAATATTCCTGCTCCTGCAATAAGTATTGGTATGAGCATGGTTAAAGGGGACTCCTCGCGTGTAATAGCCAATTCTGAACCTCCGCTGGAATGTTCAGCAATTGGCTCAAGGTATGCACTCTCTATACATCTAAAAAATAGTATAACATTCAAAAGGCTGCTTACCAGCAACACTGCTACAAAAACCCACTTATTTGCATCAATTGCACCAAGGATAAGATACCATTTGCTAAAAAAACCACATGTCGGTGGAATCCCTATCACGGATAGGGCCGCTATGACAAAGACTGCCATTGTTAATGGCATCTTTCTATGCAGATACCTTAGTTGAGGAATCTCTCTTTTACCAGATCTATACATGATGGCACCTACAACTAGAAAAAGGGCAAGCATCATAAAGGCGTCATTAAGTATATGCAATATTGCGCCTGTAAGCCCA
>JAFDHR010000524.1 GCA_019308645.1 Deltaproteobacteria bacterium | reverse complement strand
AGATCTCCCCTTTTTCTTTCATTCTTTCAATCTCTTCCTCTCTTAAGGCGCGCTTAAATATTTTCTCAGCTACGGTTAATGGTAAATCATCTTTAAATTCAATAAATTTGGGAACAGCGTAAGCGGCCATTTTTTCCTTACAGTAATCAATAATTTCTTGGGCCTCTATCTTTCCTTTAAAATTATCTCTCAATTTGACAAATGCCTTTATTCTTTCGCTGCCCGGTCTCTCGGGATCAGGAATGCCAATGGTTACAACTCCTTCTACTGCAGGATGTTTAAATAAAACTTCGTCGACTTCTATAGAATAAACCTTCATTCCTGAAACATTGATCATATCCTTTATTCGATCTACTAAATGAAAATAACCATCTTCATCAATTTTACCAAGATCCCCGGATCTCAACCAGCCACCTTCTTCGAGTCCCGAGCCAGCATCCGGCCAGTAACCTTTCATCACCTGGGGACCCTTGAGCCAGATCTCACCGACCTCGCCAAAGGGAACCTCTTTCCCTGTATTGGTATCTACCAGTTTTACTTCAGTATCGGGAATAGGTAACCCAATACCAGGCTTGGTAGAACGTGCAAAGCGTGTGACTTTTGCAAAGGCGGAAATATTAATATGAGTTGCGGGACCGGTTTCAGTAAGCCCATAGCCTTCAGAGATGGGCATCTTTATTTTTTGCTCAATTTTTTTAGTTACTTCCACAGGAAGAGGAGCTGTTGCTGACATGACCAGCACTGGCATTCGTTTAATCTCTATTTCTGGTTGAGCCAACTTTAATAGCTGGGTAGGAACCATAAATAGCAAAAATGGACGATATTCATTCATCAATTGAACAATCATATTAGTATCCCTGGGATCAGGAATCAAAAATACTCTTAGTCCCCAATAAATGCTAGACTGCATCAAATAATGCCCATAGGCATGAAAAAGGGGAACCGCTAATAAAGAGGAGGCAGTCCCTTGATAGTTGGGGAAAGGGGCCATCATCCAGGGAAGTCCCTGAAGGATGTTAGCTAGCCTTTGATAGTGTGTTATCATGACACCTTTTGGCACACCTGTTGATCCGCCAGTAAAAGCCAGAATGGCTAGATCATCTGTTGGATCAATTTTTACATCTATAGCTTTAGCCTCATGATCCGCAATCAATTTTCTCAAATGGTAAGTACCGGGTATTTCTCTTATTTCTTCCGTTTCAGCAGGAGAGTAATCTTCATGGGAAGTGACAATAATATTATTAAGCCTTGTTTCGCTTTTCACTGAGTTAACCAGATCAAGATGCTTATCAAAACAAATGATTGTTTCAGCTCCTGATTCTAGCACCTGGTGTCTTAATTCAGGTGCTTTTAGGAGCGGGCTGCAAGGGACAAGGATAGCTCCTGTTTTAAGAATGGCAAAATCGCTAATGATGAACTGAGGGCAAGTTGGGAGAAAGACGATTATTGTGTCTCCCTTTTTTATGCCAAGAGCAATAAGGAGGGCATTTGCCAATTTATCCACCTGGCGTTTTAGTTCTCGATATTTCATTCGTTTTCCAAAATAATAATAAGCATCCTTCCCTGAGAATTTTTCTGCTGTTTCATCTAGAATTGTAAATAGAGGTTTTTTTGGATACTCAATAGTGGTTTTAAGTTTAAAGGGCCCTAGTTTATAACTCTTCAGCCAGGGTTTATCAGCATAAGACTCCATCTATTTTTCACCTTTATAAATTTGGTTGATAATTTCTTTCAGTCCTAATTCTCTCAATTTCTCTTGGGTTGGCTTGCCAGTGTTTTTATCCCAACCGCGGAATTCATAGTAAGGATCCAATAAAATTTCTAATTTATTGACTTGACCTTCTGCTGGACCTTCGGGAAGGGGCTCTTCCAATAATCTCTTTGGTAAGGTATCGTCGGCTCGAGTGAGCCCTTCTCTCACATTGAAGGCTCTTTCCAGATTGTAAATTCTTTCACCAGTTTTTCTAAATTCCTCGACCCCAAACTCCCAGCCAGTAAGGGTTGCAATTATATCCGACCATTCCTTGGCATCCAAAGACATTCCCATGAATTTACAAGATCCGGCTGCATCAAAAACCGTTAAAGCATCTTCCATATC
>JAFDHR010000523.1 GCA_019308645.1 Deltaproteobacteria bacterium | reverse complement strand
ATCAGCTATTTGGCGGTGAACCAGCTTGGGTGCACCGCTTCAGAAGTAGCACGAAAATTGAAAATAAGCGGAATGGGCGTAGGCAAGTGTGTGGACCGCGGTAAAAAAATCTTTCACAACCCAGAAATAAGGGAGCATTACCTGTTTTTACAAGAATTGTTGACCACGAGGTGTAGTCTGCGGTTATTTTCATTAGACCCGATATGGTTGTTTTTGTTTCTGAAGTTCTCCATGATTCTGTCATATGTTCCGTTGTATTTTGCGCAACGAAGCTTCAGGATATTGTTGGCATGCGTCGGATACCACCAAGCCCCGGATCTCTTCAAGCGGACGTTGCTTATGAACTTGTTGGAACTCTCAATGCCACCACTGCCGATGTGGTATCCACCACGCTTTGCCGCGCCGTAGCCGGTTTTGTCTTTGCGTTTGGAAAGGTAACCAATAGTCTTTTTTATTTGTTCTCCGGCATCGTTCGATGATGGTTTCATCCGTTTGAGCCCTGCAATGACTTGGTTTATACTGTTCACAAACAATCGGGTGAGCGTGGCCTCGAGCCACTCTTGGGCTTTTTGGCTGTTTTGGCCATATTGCGCCTGTGCAGTCTTATGCAAGTATTCGTAACAGTGATAATAATCCAGTACCATTCTGGCTTGGGGAAAAATTTCCTGCACGCGGTTCCAGATCCAGGATGCACCATCACCGACAACGCATATGCGCACGTTTTCCTCGGGGATGAGGCCTGCATGTTTGATCTGTAACATGTCGGCGGCCAGTTCTTTGTCATTTTTGATTTGATGCCAGCTAATTAGGTGGATAATGCGGTCATTATCAAGCAGATACATGCGGAACCCTTTGACCTCTTTCCATTCGCCCTTACCCCTTGCCCCTTTTCTGGGTGAAGGCTCCGGGCGTGTTGGCGCGTGCGAACCGTCAATGCCGATCATTAGAACAGGGCGTCGGAATTTGCCTTCGGATAGGGAGTCAATTTTAAGATGGATCTCTTCCTTGTCCGAGCAAACATCCAAAACCTGAAGCTCTTCAGCGATTTCATTGGCAATATCGTGCGCATGGTGGTTACTGAGCTTTATGCCAGCACATCGCTCCAGAGTCTCCACGGCGGTTTCATAGGGCATCTCAGATGCCAGCCAGGCTTCTAACTTCTGTATATCCGGCTGTATTTTATGCTTGGAAAGGCCGAGTGCTTCATCCAGGGGAAAAAAGCCGCGCCGGCACTTATGACAATAGAAGTAGGGACGATGCAGCGTTATGCTTCCAATGAGCGTCTGGACTTCACGCTTGAGCTTTTTCCTGGCTTTCAGACGCCTATTACAATCTGGACACTGGCAATACTGCTGATCCAAAAGGTGACCGAACTTTTTCTCAATTAGCGCCAATGCAGCTTGCCCCATGATATCAGAACGGTTTTCAAAAAGGCTTTTGGAGATATCATCCAGCGAGTCCATTTTGTCGTCTCTTTCAATTTGTTCTATGCGATCACCGGCAAATGACAAAAAATTTGACTTCCAGTCTTCAGGACTGACGGAGACTGCAACTTTAGCGACCATGGGAAATCCTTTCTTGAAGTTAAAACTCTTTCCCATGGTCCAATACAACATTCAGTTGTTATTGTCCAGTCTGGTATCAGGCCTTTTTCTAACGTTTTAAGCGGATTATCGCTGTTTTTTTGCTATTACCTACAATTTTCATACATTTCCTTTAAAAAACAGGTAATGCTCCCCAGAAATAATAAAGGAATATCTTGCGTAAGTTTAGTAGTTGACAACGTCCCCCATTACACACCCATTACACACCCATTACACACAGTTTGGTAACGGATTCAAGGGAAAATGAGATTTGCCAAGAATAAAGATTTGACCCCCTGCACGCTTGCTCCGTTAAATTTTTATCCCGTTAAACCTTTTCTTGTTCGTTTAACTGGGACCGAAGGACAGCGTAGCGGATTTATCTGGGGTGCCAAAATATCGAGTTACCGAATTACAAATGGACGTCCCGGAAATCCTTGGAATGGCTCTATATCATTGACCATTAACAAACGGCAAAATCCTTGACAACCATATCTCTATAGCTGATCATATGAGGAAAAAC
>JAFDHR010000522.1 GCA_019308645.1 Deltaproteobacteria bacterium | reverse complement strand
CTGGTCTGTGGTCCCCCTATAATGATCAAATTTACTCAGCCTGTGCTTGAGAAGGTGGGATTCTCGCCTGAACAGATAATCATGTCTTTAGAGATGAGAATGAAATGTGGAATAGGGATCTGTGGCAGGTGTAATATTGGTGATAAATATGTTTGCAAGGATGGCCCTGTATTTTCCTTAGCCCAGCTCAATGAGTTACCAAAGGAATATTGATACTTAGGGTTCTACCTTTGACATCCCCTTTCTTTCACATCCCCAAACCTTTAAGTTCTTCTAAGAGTGCTTTCTGGTTTTTGTTTAATTTTTTTGGGACTGCGACATGTATCTTTACATATTCATCCCCTCTGCCACCCCCACTCACCCTGGGCATGCCGTGCCCCCTTAATCTCATCTTTGCGCCGCTTTGAGTCCCAGTTGGTATTTTAAGACTCAGTCTTTTACCGTCGATGGTTGGCACCTCAATCTTTGTCCCCAATGCAGCTTCCGAGAATTTTATTTCTCTGTTCATATAGAGGTCGTTGCCTTCTCTCTGAAAGACGGGATGATCTAAAATTTTTATCTTAATATAAAAATCTCCCGGCGGTCCTCCTTCTGGCCCTGGTTGGCCCTTGCCAACAAGCCGTAATTTTTTACCATCTGCTATCCCGGCGGGTATCTTAACCTTTATTTGTTGGTTAATTCCGCCTAAATTATACGAGATAGTTTTTTGTTCAGTCTTGACAATATCTTGCAGGTGTATGGGGAGTTCATAGATTACATCCTGGCCTTTGAAACGGCCAGTGCGTCCCCCAAAGTTAGTAAAAACGGAGCTATATGGATCGGATTGTGCCCCAAATCCAGGTCTTCTGCTTGCTCCAGAGAAGATATGGTTGAAAATACCTGAACCTCCACCCCTTTTCCAGCCGCCGGCATTTCCAAAACCAAATTCTTTAAATATATTGCTAAAATCAAAGCTACTAAAGATATCATCCTGGCTATATCTTTGCTGAAAACCCTCAGCACCAAACATATCATACTGTTTCTTTTTTTCTGAATCACTTAAGACCGCATAGGCCTCACTTATCTCTTTAAATTTCGCTTCGGCAGCCTTGTTATCCTTGTTCCTGTCAGGGTGGTATTTCATAGCCAGCTTCCTGTAGGCCTTTTTAATTTCCTCAGGGCTGGCAGATTTATCAACTCCGAGTATTTTATAGTAGTCTTTATTGGACATTTTATATTGTTGCTACACCTTTCTAAATGGGGTTACTTTTGTAAATATAAGCAGGGTTTATAGTAAAGTCAAGAAGGCGCATCTCCCCTTTTTGCTGTGGTTTTGGCTATTATCCCTCCCCTTGAGGACCAATTGATTGTCACTATAAGCCAATCAGGCTCACATGCACTAAATAAGAGATTAGCAATTTCTTCAGTGATATATTCCTGCCAGTTTCTCGTGTTTCTCCACATCATCAGATAATCCCTGACGGATTTGCTTTCAAGGATTTTCTCTTTTGGTTTGTATTGTATGGTGATAATACCCTGGTCATGCCTTTCCGAAACTGGGCAAAGGGATTGAAATTCCGGGTATTCCCATTCAATCAATGGTGAATGATTACGTGCAGGAAAGGTAATTAATGTAACTCCTTCAGGGGTCTCAACTTTTGCCTCAGATGAGGTTGAATAGTCGGTCATTCTAAACTTTTCCTCCATCCTAAAAGATAATAATTAAAGGTGAGGTTCCTGGATACTTTGAAAAATTGATTGGGAAATGTCAATATCAAAAGTGCCTAAAATTTAGCCCATACATAATTTTAGCTCACTTTAGTCACTTTAGTCACTTATTTTTATTTGATTTTAATTAAAATGCATAAGATACTGAATAATGGAAAATAGAAACTCGAAACTGGATAAATAAAAAAGGTTACTATTGTAAAAAGGTATATGCTCAATAATTTAAGGAAGGGCATGGGTGTCTTTTTTTGTTATGCCCTTCTTAATAGGGCGTCTTGCCATGTCATTTCAAAATTGGGTAATAGCCTCTCGGCCCTGAGACATGTCGGCGAGCTCATGTCGAGTCGCTCGAGGCCGAAGGGCAACTTGACCTTATAGTTATATGATCTGTCTATATTAT
>JAFDHR010000521.1 GCA_019308645.1 Deltaproteobacteria bacterium | reverse complement strand
TCTCTGAAGATGAAATGCTTGAGGCAATATTCTTTGGTCACACATCTTTGCAGCCCCTTATTGATATGCAAATAGAGTTGAGGGAGTCTGTAGGAAAGGATAAAAGACCTTTTATTCCAGCTGAAAAAGATGAGCAGCTAAACGCAAAGGTGGCAGAGATCGGTGAGCCTCTTATAAGGGAGGCGCTCTCATATAGTGAAAAGATGGTGAGACAAAAAAAGAGGTCTGAAGCCATTGATTATATAGTTGAATCACTAAAAGAGGAATATGAAGATAAGACAAGAGAGATAAAGAATGCCGCCTATGATTTAGAGAAAAGCTTGGTCCGGCATATGATATTACATGAAGAAAAAAGAATCGATGGAAGACCATTTAATGAGGTAAGGCCGATTGAATGTTTAGTGGGTATTCTGCCAAGGGTTCATGGATCAGCTCTATTTACCAGGGGTGAGACGCAAGCCATGGTTTTAACTACTCTGGGCACTGAAAGGGATGAACAGAAGATAGAATCAATCTATGGGGACTCTTATAGAAAATTCACACTCCATTATAATTTCCCTCCATTTAGCGTTGGTGAGACCAAAAGATTAGGAGCTCCTGGCCGGAGAGAGATTGGTCATGGTGCCCTGGCAAGAAGGGCAATTTCTCCTGTTTTATTAGAGAAGGAAGATTTTCCTTATGCAGTCAGAGTTGTGTCTGAAATATTGGAATCAAATGGCTCATCTTCTATGGCAAGTGTATGTGGAGCTTCCCTTTCGTTGATGGACGCAGGTGTTCCCATTAAAGACCCAGTGGCTGGGGTTGCAATGGGTCTTGTTTCAGAAGGTGATATTGTAACCATATTGACTGATATTATAGGTGATGAGGATCATTTTGGTGATATGGATTTTAAGGTTACAGGGACAAAGACTGGTATTACTGCTCTCCAGATGGATATTAAGATTGGTGGGCTAACAAAGGAGATAATGGGAAAGGCTTTATATCAGGCAAGAGAAGCCAGAATGCATATCTTGAATGAAATGGATAAGGCTATTTCGCAATCGAGGCCAGAAATATCCAAATATGCACCAAGGATTACTACCATAAATGTCAAACCAGAAAAGGTAAGGGATGTTATTGGCCCTGGAGGGAAAATGATTAGACATATTACCTTAACAACAGGGACACAGATAAATATTGATGATGAGGGCAAGGTGCTGATTGCCTCAACTGACGGTGAGGGTACAGATAAGGCCCTGGAAATGATAAAGGATATAGTTCGGGAGGCAGAAATTGGTAAATTTTATTTAGGCAAGGTAGTCAAGATTATGGATTTTGGCGCCTTTGTAGAGGTATTACCTGGCTCAGAGGGTTTGATACACATATCTCAATTGGCAAATGAGAGGGTAAATAAGGTGACTGATATACTGAAGGAAGGTGATGAGGTTTTAGTAAAGGTTATCGATATTGAGAACGGGAAAGTCAGGCTTTCCAGAAAGGCAGCATTAGGACATAGCATAGACGATATATAATAAGATACCGTATCCGTGCACGGTTCTGCATTCCGGGTTCAAAGGTTCAATAGTGACGTCTTCGTAAAAAGTCGGATTTCGTGAACCTGCCCGTCGTCTGGCAGGTGGATCTGTCATTTCGACCAGAGGGAGAAATCTTGAGTTTTCCCCGAGATGTCGGGATTACATTGGTAAGTTTTCTCGCTTCGCCCCGCCTGCCGTCCGGCGGGTAGGTCGAAATGACATGTTGTTGAGACTTTTTACGGGTTCAGGCAAGATTTTGAAAAATTATAAGAAGACTGTTTTTAAAAATGGAACCAGGATAATTACTGAAAGCATATCCCACGCTAAATCTGTCTCTTTAGGCATCTGGGTGAATGCTGGATCAAGAGATGAACTTGATAAAGAAAGAGGGATATTTCATTTTATAGAACATATGATTTTTAAAGGCACTACAAACAGATCTGCTACTGAAATTGCAAAGGATCTCGACACAATCGGCGGAGTTTCAAATGCATTTACTGGTAAAGAACAAACCTGTTTTTATGCAAGAGTTCTGGATAAACATCTTCAGTTTTTAACCGAGCTCTTTTCCGACATATTTATTAATTCTCTATTTG
>JAFDHR010000520.1 GCA_019308645.1 Deltaproteobacteria bacterium | reverse complement strand
TTTTTTCTTATAATATTTCTTACCAGCCTCAGTTCTTGCCGGCCCCATAGTTATAGCCTTTAAATAATCTTCTGGTTTTATTCTATACATCAATCTGCCTCTGACGTCCTTCACCCTTCCGCCTTCTGCGACAGCCTCAATTCCTTCAAGCGTTCTTTCTATCTGAACACCTGCAAGCATATGGTAACGTAACATGAATTTTCTTAATTTCTTAAAACTGCCATACATCAAAAGGTCGCTAATACCTTTCCTAAAATCTTCTATATATCTTTTAGGAGCAAAATCCGGGCCTCTCCCTGGATAACCAGTTATCATCTTACCACCTAAAATATAACCAATAAATGGTAGAAAAGATGAAAGCACCCAGGGTTTGCGACCGATTGCTTTCTCGACTACAGCATCTGTAATAATGACAGCGGCAGTCCAACGTGCAAACATCTTTAATCTTTTGGATAATAACGCCTTTCCTGCGACAGAATCAGCCGTCATGGTTTCATATAATCCAGTTTTACCTATTACTTTTCTAACAACTGGCAAATTCATTTCTCTGACTGTATTAAAGACCTCAAAGGCAAAAGTTTGAAACGGAGCTGCTGCTCCAACTTCTCGTGCTCTAAGCAATCCAGGTAAATCCTGATAGTTATACATGGACTGCGTCTTTGCTCCGCCTTCAGACGCATATTCCCAAAGTTCTCTTCCTTTTAGTTTAAGCCTTACTTTACCGTCATAATACGCAGCCGCCACCGCATGACCAGTTAGACCATCTTCTATTGCGCTTGTTAGAAAATTGGCAAAATCCTCAGCCTTTTCAATCCGTTTAATGTCCAATCTTTTGTTTTTAAGAATGGAGTTCTGAATATCTTGGTAATGTGTTTTGCCTCCCCACCGACTTTTTATTATACTGCTATAAGCATTCTGTTTTATAGCTTTTCTCATTACAGGATCATAAAAATATTTTAATCCTGCTAAAGTGGCCACCTCGCCATATCGAGCATAAGTAAGCCCAGCAGAGGAAGTTTGGATAAAGGCATTCCATGACCAGTTCAGAGGAAAAACCGCTCTTGTGAGATTACGCCTTATTTTTAAAGCCCCGCCTCTAATCAGAGATGGAATGCTTTCCTTTGCCCATCTCGTTAGTCGTGGGTTGACGCCAGCGTATGCCTCTTCTGTCCATGTTTCAATTGCAGTTGCGGCATTTTCTAATCCTTTACCTCTTAATACCGCTACATGAATTTTATTGTTATGCACAATATTTGTATCGAATATATCCTTAGCTGCGGTTTCTATATAGTCAGATAGAAGAATGCCTATATCTCGTTCTTTGGGATATTTGGCTAATAGCCCTCTTCGTGCTTCCGCTCTTGGATTGAAACGTTGGTTAGGCTTTATGAAATCAGGCATTTCGGGACGTTCCATAATCTCTTTGGGTTTTACTACCTGCCCCAATAATTTAGACCAGAGATTAGTGTCTATTATCCATGTCCGATAAAATTTCCTGTAAGGTATTTTCTCCTGCCCCCTTAATCCCCTCGCCTGATTTTGTTCATCAAGTAATTGATTGGAGAGTTTCCTTAATTTTTTGACGCCCTCGATTAGAACAAGTTTAGTTCTATCTTTATATCCTTTAAGAGCCTTGTCTATGTCCTTGATTTTTAATAGCTCCCTGGCGGAGATATTAAGCCTCTCATTATCAATATGTTCAAGCAAATCGCCTGCTGTCCGTCTTTTTTTGCCAGAGGTTATTTTGTAGTCTTCAAAAATCTTTGACAGAGATGATTTATGGTTATCAGCCCATCTCAACTTTGCCTGGGTTGTCATTCTTGTAGGCCAACCGATATGCTTTTGCGCCATGCCTGCCCATTTACCGGCATCTAATTGCTGAAGTATTCTTGTAGGGTCTGTCCATGCTCCTGTTAATTTACCTATATCCATTGATTTGTCAAAGGCATCTGCAAACTCTTTAAGAGCGTAATATCCTGATTTTCTGACAGCTGGTTTCAGTTTACCTTCCCTTGTTAAATAAGTGGCAATCATCTCTTTAGATTTAGGATCATACTTGAATATTTCATTTGGCTTGAGTTCACCTATTGACGGCATGCCTTTCAGATAATCAG
>JAFDHR010000519.1 GCA_019308645.1 Deltaproteobacteria bacterium | reverse complement strand
TTTAATACGAATACCCCCTGCGCCTCTGGTACAGGTTCCTTTATTGATCAACAGGCAGAAAGACTGGCATCATCTATCTATGGAAAAGACCTCGATACCTCGGAGGCGCACCTCACCAAGATTATGGAGGGTTTCATCTCCCTCGGTCTCAAAAGTAAAAATCCTGTAAGGGTAGCCTGTCGATGTACCGTATTTACCAAGTCGGATATGATACACCTCCAGAATAAGGGTGAAAAACTTGAAGATATCATTGCCGGCTTACACATTGGAAATGCCTCTAATTATCTCAGTACGATTGTCTCAAACCGGGTGCTGTCAGAACCAATACTATTTATCGGCGGACTCACCTTGAACGAACTTCAAGTGAGGGCATTCAGGCAGCACTTTGCCAACCTGATTGTCCCAAAACACGCTACCTCTGTTGGTGCCTTAGGAGTGGCCCTCCAGGCAAAAGAACAGGATATCGCTCACAAGCCCACATTAGAGAAACTCAAATCCATTACTAAAAAGGATACATCCTCATTCTTGTCTGCTCCCAAACTGGAGCTTATTAAAACGGATTTCCCCGAGGATAATATGGTAAAACGAGTGGGCAAGAAAAATAAAAAAATTCCGGTATTCTTAGGGATTGATATAGGCTCCACTACCACTAAATATGCCCTCATCAATGAGAAAAGGGAGATCATTGACAAGGAATACCGCCAAACAATGGGAAAACCAGTTGAGGTAACACAAACGCTGCTGAGAATACTTAAGGACAGGCTTGGAGACACAATTGATATAAAGGGGGTAGCAACTACTGGCTCAGGCAGAATGGTGGTTGGTGATTTCCTCAATGCGGACTTGATTATTGATGAAATTACCGCTCATGCACGTGGTGCAGTTGAAATTGACCCCTTGATAGACACGGTTTTCGAGATAGGTGGGCAGGACAGCAAGTACATTTCTATTGCCAATACCTACCCACTTGACTTCGACATGAACAAGGTATGTGCAGCTGGAACAGGTAGTTTTCTCCATGAGCTTGCAAGCAAAAATGGCATCAACATCGTGAAAGAATTCCAGCAAATAGCCCTTTCCTCGGAAAAACCGATCAAGCTGACCGAACGGTGTACCGTATTTATGGAATCTGATCTTGTATCGTATGCGCAAAAAGGTGGGCAAAAAAATGACCTTATTGCTGGCCTCTGCTATGCAATTGTCTACAACTACTTACACAGGGTGGTTGAAAATAAGAAGATAGGCGAAAGGATCATGTTTTTAGGAGGCCCATCCCTCAATAAGGCGATAGTGGCAGCCTTTGAGGCAGTGCTAGGCAAAGGTATCTTAATACCTAAGCACCGTGAAGTGCTCGGAGGATTCGGCGCTGGCATCAGTGTGCAGGAAAAGATAGCAAAGGAAAAAAAGAAAGAATCCTCATTCAGGGGCATAGATGAGGCAATGAATGACACGCTTGAGTTTAAGGAAGCTATATGCCATGCAGACCCCAACTGCCACAATGAGTGTAAGTTAAAGATCTACAATTTCAGTGGAAGAAAAAGTGTGTGGGGAGGAGAATGTGGGAGGTATGAAATACGAGGCCACTATGGCGAGAAGAAAGAGGATTACTTTAAGCTGAGGGATACCATCTGGGAGAGTCACCTTATGGGCCTCTACCATGACCTGGGAGATTTACAAAGGAATGTCGAGGACAACAGGGCCACCTTTGAGATCGATGGGAGGCCGACTGTGGGGATGCAGAGGGCCTTATACAGTCATCAAATCGCCATTTTTTGGGCAGGTTTCTTCGACGCACTCGGGTATAGGGTGGTATTGACACCAAAAACTAACGACCGTATTACAAAATTGGGGATTGAGTCAATGACAACCGAGACATGCTTTCCAGTCAAGGTCTCACATGGCCACATCATAGATCTCCTCGGTAAGACCCAATACCTATTTCTACCCACTATCATTGATCTTCCATCTCAGATTAAAAATAAGAACAATTTCTATTGTCCTATGGTTCAGGGAAATCAGTACATGCTCAAGGCAGCACTGGACCTGAAGGAAAATGAGATCTTAAACCCTATAGTCCACCTCATGTATAGCCCTGATTTGTTGAGCATAGAGCTGC
>JAFDHR010000041.1 GCA_019308645.1 Deltaproteobacteria bacterium | reverse complement strand
CCTTGGGTCTGTGTTGACAGCGATAATTGTGTCAGCATTCTTCATGCCAGCCTGGTGTTGATATGCCCCGCTGATGCCAAAGGCGATATATATTTTTGGCCTGACTGTCTTTCCCGATGTTCCTACCTGCCTGCTTTTTGGAAGCCATTCCTCATCGGCAACCGGACGAGAACAGGAAAGGGTGGCCCCTATGGAATCAGCAAATTCCTGCGCAAGAGGGATGTTTTCCGGCTTTCCTATTCCTCTCCCTATGGAAACGAGGATATCAGCAGCGGCGATATCCACGTCCTCGAGCTCAGCTTCCAGGTAGCCCAGGAATTGCCGCCCTCTTAGGTTCGTCCAGGAAGGTGCAGCAATAGTTTGGAAATCAGCAGATTTACCCTGTTCCATTTCAGCATCAAAGGAGCCTGGCCTTAAAGTTATCAGATATTGATCAGACGGCTTCATGGTTAAGTATGCGTTGATCTTTCCACCATAAATCTGCCTGAGAACATCAAGCCTTCTTTCTGCTAAGTTTATCTCCAGACAATCGGTTGCCAGCGGAAGAGACAGGCGTGCTGCCATGGAAGGTGCCAGGTCCATGCCCATTGCTGTATGACCAATCAGGGTTAAGATGGGATTGCGGGTTTTTATGACTGTTTCCATGGCCATAAGATACTGATCTGCACTATAATTAGCCAGTTCAGGGTCCTCCATTAAAAGGACCGTATCGCATGCACCTTTTAATCTTTCTGACAAATCAGATGCCTCATTCCCTAAGAAGAGAGCGGTAACCGCAAGATCGTTTTCTTTGCCAAGCTTGTTGGCCATGGTGAGCATTTCAAAGGTGATATCTCGAAGCTCTCCACCTCTATGTTCAGTGAGTACCATAATCTCATCCATTTATATCACCCCCTTATCTCGGACAATTTGAGCCGTCTTTTCACAGATTTCATCAAGGCTCCCTTCTAAGATTTCGGCTCCTTGACCAGCTGGAGGAAGTGAAAGTTTTTGCGAGGCCACGCTGGAGCCCTTTAGTCCGATTTCCTCTTCGGATAGTCCAAGTTTTTCTGAATTGGTTTCCCTGATCTCAATCTTGCGTACCTTCTGGATCCCCATAATAGAGACATACCGTGGACTATTTATCCCTGTTTGAATAGTAAGAACTGCTGGCATTGGTATTTGCAGTCTCTCCTCGGTATTGGACTCCAGCTCCCTGCGTACTATCATTGTGCCTTCATTGATCTCAATTCCAACAACAAGAGAGGCATAGGGAAGACCTAAAAATTCTGCAAGGATAAGGCCTACCTGGGCCCATCCATCATCAGAACACTGGACACCAGTTAGAAGCAGATCAAAGGACAAATCCCGGACTGCGCGGTAAATACCCTGTGCAATGCCTGCTGCGTCGGATAACTCAAATCCTTCCTCGTTAATAAGGATAGCCTCATCCGCTCCCATTGCCAGGGATGTTCTTAACACATCCTCACTATCCTCGTCTCCTAAGGTGACTACAGTTACCTTTCCACCATGCGCCTCTTTGATTCGCACAGCCTCCTCAACAGCATAGTTGTCCCATTCATTGATATCCATTTCCAGATCTTCCTTGAGAATCTCTGTGCCTTCTTTGTTGATCTCAAGTTCAGCATCAGTAACCTCTGGTACCTGTCTTACACATACTACAATATTCATTATTCTCACCTCCTAATCTAAAAACTCGACCTCCTGCCATACAGAGCAGGTCGGACAAGCCGGAATTAAAACAGTGCATTTTATATAAATAAAAAATGTAGCAGATAATTCATGCACAATAGATAATTCTGGATGCTTGATTCTTGCTATTGGATATATCCAGTATTCAGCAACCTATATCAAGTATCAAATATAACATTTTCATTCCAGTCCGCTACTTTTGTGTAAACCCAGTGCCATCGCCACTAATTCATTCAAATCCATTACCTGCAAGGAATTCTCCAGACCAGTGGTCTTGCGGGCATCTTCCAACATAATCAGACACAGTGGACAGGCAGTGATAATAATCTCTGCGCCGGTTGCCTCTGCCTCCCTGATCCGAATTTCGGACATTTTTATATCCGCATCCAGATCTTCCTGCCACATCCTGTCTCCTCCTCCGCCGCAGCAAAGGCTGTTCGCTCTGTTATGGGCCATTTCCACCATCTGCACCCCAGGTATTGCGCCGATGACCTCTCGGGGGGCATCATAAACTTGATTGTGCCGGCCCAGATAACAGGGATCATGATAGGTCACTTGTACATTAAGCGGCCTTTCGAATTTCAGAGAACCTGATGTAACAAGCTCTCTTAGAAGCTGTGTATAGTGTCGAACACGGAACTCCACCTGCTCATCAGGAGGCTTTAAGGCCTGAAATGCCGGGTATTCATTCCGAAAGGTGTGAAAGCAATGAGGGGATGAAGTGACCACATCACTGATTCCATAACGGGCATATAATTCAATACAATCCTCCATCTGCTTCTCAAAAAGCCCATCCTCTCCCACACGACGGGCGATGTCTCCACAGCATGGCTCCTTTTTACCCAAAGTACCAAAAGGGACTCGCGCATGCATCAATATCCTTGCAAATGAGCGGGCCAGTTCCTGGGCCCGAATATCCATTGAGGTTGTGCAGCCCACAAAATAACAAAGCCCTTCTATCTCCTCACTCTGGCTGATGTCTGGTATCTCCAGATCTCCTGACCATTGTGCACGCTTTTTCTTTGTGGCCTCCCAGGGATTATTGTATTTATAAAGGTTTTTCAAACTCTGGGTCAAAAGTGCGGGCATCTGGGTGCCCTCTTCCACTAACTTGCTTCTTGCATGCTGTATAGCATCCGGTGTGGCTACATATACAGGGCACACATCAAGACAGGCCCTACAGGTTGTACAATGCCAGACCTTTTGTGGCTCGAATACCTGCTCCTTAATATACCTATGGTTAATCCAGTTTTTAAACCAGTTAAAATGGTTTAAGGGATGATACTTCATCAAAAGATTATTCCTGGCCCAGACAATAAAATCTCTGGGAGCAAAAGGTTCTCCGGCACCAGTTGAAGGGCACACCTCCATACAACGACCGCAACGGGTACAGGCATCAAAAAAAATCATATCCCTATAGGAAAAGACTTCGTCATCCGGGGATCGAGTCTCCACTGGGATTGCCTGAAGAGGTTGATTTTCAAGATAAATGCTGACCGGTGCAGCCAGAATATGGAAAAGCTTACAGAAAGGAATATATGCGATGAGACCCAGGCTCAGAAGTGCGTGGGCCCACCATAAATAAGGGTAGATAGACTGAGCGCTCTGCGGTTGAGTGAAAAGAAGACTCACCCAATGACCGGCAAATGACCACGTGCCCCATTCCGGTCTTTGGGCAGCAAGGCGGATTCCTTCTACTACAAACCCTGAAAGGACTACCACAAAAAGCAAGACTACCACGGTGAGGTCCTCGATACGATTTTCCAGGCGTGGCACACGCTGGAGATATCGGCGGATCAGGGCCCAAACGATGCCTATCATTAACATCAATCCTACAACCTCAAGGCATGTTGAGTACCAGATATAAACAGATCCTATAAGAAAATGAAACAGCCAGTAATCCACGGAGATGAGCACAGTCCCAAAAAAAAGGCCTAAAAAGCCCCACAGGATGAGTATATGCATGGTGCCGGCAGCGATATCTCCATTAAAAATACGTCGGCCGAATACACCGTCTAAAAAAAGATTTGAGATGCCGCGCCACGAGAAGGGAATTTTTTGACGCTTGATGCCTTTTATCCACACAGATACATGGATAATGAGCCCGAAAAGAAACACGCCCACAGCCAGGGCCGCGAGGAGATAGAAAACCCAGACATGTTGGATCAACCAGTACGAGGTGCGAGAAGGCGTCATGACAGATATATTACCTCAAAAATAGCCCTTGTAAAGACTTCTCGTTATGCACTTTCAATGCCATTTATTATGTTTCTATCCTTCTCTTTTCCTCACTCCGTATCTCACGCCTTAAGAGTTTTCCTACTTTCGACTTGGGCAACATGTCCCTGAATTCAATGTATTGGGGAATCTTATAAGAAACAAGTCTTTCCCTGCACCATCTAATGAGGTCATAGCCGGTAACACCTTTAATATCTTCCTTGAGAACCACAAAGGCCTTGATTCTCTCCCCTACTTTTGGGTCTGCTACACCAACAACACAAGAACCCATGACTGCTGGGTGTTCCTGTAATACAGCCTCTATCTCACTAGATGATACCCTATAGCCTTTATGTTTTATGGTATCTACGGTCCTGTCGATAAAATAGAGGTTTCCTTGCCCATCCATGGACATAATGTCAGCCGTCCTATACCATTTCTTGCCATCCAGATCAATGAAAGACTCGGCCGTTTCTTCCGGTTTGTTTAGATAAGCAGTAACCATGTGATCAGAAGAAACAAGTAGTTCTCCAGGCTCTCCCATCTTTACAGATTTCAGGGTTACTGGATCTAAAATTTTAATCTTTTTACTTGCAACAATCTTACCCACACTTTTTGCCGGATTTTCAATATCCACAGGGCACATAGATACCCCGCCACAGGTCTCAGTTGCACCATATCCCTGATAGATGCACTTGCCAAATTTATCATACCAGCGCTTTCCAACCTCCACTGGAAGCACATCTCCTGCACTATACCAGTATTCAACAGAGCTAAGGTCATAGTAGTCAAGGCGATCGTGTTCCAGAATCATCCGATAAAGAGTAGGAACACCAATCATTGTCTTGGCCCTAAATCCCTGTATGGATTCAAATACTGCATCAAGATTTACCCGTGGTTGGAGCATTAAAGTCCCTCCTGCTAAAATTGTGCTCAGACCACATGTTTGACCCAGTATATGAAAAAGGGGAGCGTTACATAGGATGATATTCTCTTCAACAGGAAAAAATGGCTCACTGACCCTGATCTGCTCATCTGCAGAGATCAAGAAATCGCCGTGGGTAATAGGGACACCCTTGGGAAATTTGGTGGTCCCACCTGTATAGAGTATCTCAGCTAAATCTCCCAGGTTTTGTTTAAGCTCAGGCAATTGATCGGTCTTCCTATATCTGGATAGTAATTTCCTTAATGAATATGTATTCTTGCCAGAAGCTATCATTCCCTTTGGTATTACGTCAAAGAGGTAACCAAAATATCTCTTCCACCAGGGTAGAAGATCAGCCATCTTTGTGACAATAATCCTTTTTATCTTGGTTTCACCAAGAACACTAACTACATATCCAAAGTTAGTATCAGCACAAACAACCGTTTCTGAGCCACTATCGTTTGCGATATATTTTAGATCGTAAGGTGTATATATTGGTGTTATCGGTACAGATATCCCGCCTGCTCTTAAGATGCCCAGCCAAACCACAACCCATTGGATACTGTTGGGGATATAAATAATTATTCTATCCCCGTAATTCATCCCAATATCGGATAGGGCGGCGGCAAACCTCTCGGACATATCTTTTATCCTGTTATAAGAGTATTTAGCACCTAAGTATATGACAGCAGTTTGCTGGCCCTGTTTCTTTGCCATAGCATCAAAAGAGGCAAATATGTTGTTTGATTTTTTCTCTTCCATGAAATCAGATCCCGAAGTAGGCGGCTTTTATCTCTGGATTTTCCATTAACTCGGCCCCTGTACCTGTTAGGGTGAGCATCCCGTTTTCTATCACATATCCCCTATCTATCATTGGCAAAACCGGTCTGGCAAATTGCTCACTTATCAGGATAGTAATCCCGGATTCACTCCTTAAATTCTTAATTGCTCCTACAAGGGCGGTCTGCAGATGCGGGCTCAAACCCAGGAGAGGTTCATCAAGGAGCAGAAGCACCGGTTTAATAATGAGAGCCATCCCTATTGCCAGCATCTGTTGCTCTCCTCCGCTTAAAAAACCGGCCCTCCGTTTCTTAAGATCAAATAGGGCAGGAAAAAGCTGGAAGACATACTCTGTCATTTCCCTTAATTCTGACATCTTCTTCATATGACCGGCTATCTTTAAATTCTCCATGACATCACTCTCTGGAAATATTGGATGTCTTTCCCGGGAAAGAACAATTCCCCTTTTCACCCTATCAGTAGGTTTAGCATTTGTAATATCTTCACCCTGGAAGATTATTTGACCGTATACGGTTATTCTCTCTCCGCCCTTTCTCAGCTCTTTAATCTTCATATCTATGATCAAACCAGAAACTGTATTCATCAAAGTGGTTTTACCAGCGCTATTGGAGCCGATAACTCCAACTATTTCACCTTCATTTACCATCATGGAAAGATCATTTAAGGCCAAAGCATTTTCGAAGAAAACCATGAGATTCTTAATATCAAGCACCTTAATCCTCCTCACTTCCCAAATAGGCCTTTTTGACCTCCGCGCTTTCCATAACCTCTTTTGATAATCCGTCAGCAATCTTTTCTCCAAAATTGAGGACTATTACCCTGTCAGCGATCCTGAAAAGCTCCTTCAGCCGGTGCTCGATCATAATGATTGTCATCCCACCATAACGTAACTTTTCAATTATAGGCACAATACTGGCCACTTCAGCCAGACTCAGGCCTGAGAAAAGCTCATCTAATATCAGGAGATCGGGTTGCAGGGCAATCCCTTTTGCCAATTCCAGTCTCTTAAGGTATCCCTGGGGAAGAACACTGGCTATCTTATATGCAACAAAAGAGTCCCTCTCAAAACCTACTTCTTCCAAGAGATCTAAGGCAATTGCGTCCCGGTCACCATATTTCCCTCCTGCTATCCCTTTGACTCTGGGTGAATATAAGGGGATGATCATGTTTTTGAAGGCAGGGAGCTGGTAAAAGGGCCTGACCATTTGAAAAGTCCTCGCAATACCCAGCCTGACTATCTTATATGGGGGCCAACCAGTTATATTTTGGCCCCTATATAAAACCTCTCCATCTGTTGGTTTTACAAAACCAGTTATAAGATTAACAACTGTTGTCTTTCCAGAGCCATTGGGCCCAATAAAACCCAATAGCTCTCCTTGCATAAGCTCAAAACTAAAGGCATTCACGGCCTTTACACCACCAAAATATTTGGAAAGTTTAGACACCTTAAGCAAAGGAGAATTACTCATTTTTCCACCTCAACCCATCTTTCAAATTGATGATATTTCCTCTGAATATAGTGAAAAATGCCTTCAGGTAATGCAACGATAAATACTACAAGAAATAATCCATATAATACTATCCTTAGTCCACCAAGCCCCCTTAAAATCTCTGATAGAGGTACCAGTATAAAGGCCCCAAGCATAGAGCCGGCAAATGTTCCTGCTCCCCCCACAACAGCAGCTGCAATAGGAAGGATAGAATAATCAAGGGCAAAAACAGGCATTCCAACAAACATATAGGCATGGGTCATATAGGCACCGGCAAAGGCCCCAACAGAGCCGGCAATAAATAAAGCCTGGGCCTTAAACCAGTAAATATTGATCCCTGCGTTCATAACAGATCGATCATTATCGTTTATGCCCTTTAAAACCAGACCAAAACCTGAACCCATAAGGCGTCTAAATCCAAAAAAAGCAGCCAAAAGGGCAACAATAATAATATATAGCTCCAGCCATCTCGATGGAAGGGGAGTCAGACCGCTTATCCCCTCTGTACCCCCAAAGATCTTTGTAGCCTCAATTACACGAACAAGCATAACTGGTAATATCAAAGTAACCATAGCAAAGTAGATTCCTCGCAATCTTAAAACGGGAAGAAGAAGCACAGTACAGAAAATACCGCCTAAAATACTAGCCATAGGGATAGTTAAAAACGGAGACAAGCCCCAGTAATGATTCATAATACCAGCTAAATAGGCACCCATCCCAAAAAAGAGCGCCTGCCCTAAGGATACCATACCGCTTTGAGCCAAAAGATCCCAACTGATGGCCAAAAGGGCAATCACTGATACAGAGAGCAATACCTTTTGCCAATAAAGGCTCAACAGAAATGACAACACTAACAAACCTACTATTGGTAATAGTCTTGGAGTAGACAGATAGAGCATCTCTTTCCAGGAGCAAAGGGCAAATATATCCTCTGATCTTACCTTGATGCCTCTATCTATCCTCTCTTTGCGTTTTTTCATAAGCTCTTAAGTGTCTGTTGATAGTTTTTACGGAATAACTACACAATCCGAATTCCACAATCCAAAATCCAAAATTCTTTGGCTATATCCTTTCCTCCAGCTCCTTCTGTTCTCCAAAGAGACCTGATGGTTTGATAACCAATATAGCCAGTATTGCAACTAATGGAACTACCATTACCCAGTGGCTCCCTAAGTAAGTTGCTGTAAATGTTTGAGCATAGCCAAGCAGAAAAGAGGCAATTACTACTCCTCCGGTGGAGCCTAAACCGCCAACAATACATACAGCCAGGGCATTTATAAGAACTTCATAACCATGATCCACCGTTATAGTGCCTAAGGGCAAAATAACAATGGCTGCTATTGCTGCATAAGCTGCTCCAAAGGAAACACTCAGGGTAGCTACCCGGTCAGAGTTGATGCCCAGACTCAATGCTGTTCTCTCATCCTGGGCAATACCTCTGAAGCGGAGACCTGTCCTGGTATGATGTGTAAAGAACCATAAAAAAACTGCCAGGGCAATACCTATAATCACGATAAATATTCTCTGCATATCAATAGTGACCTGGCCAATATCTATGCTGTAATCTATAAAAACCGGCAGGGTATATTCAAAACCAATAAAACCAAGATATTTAAATAATTCCAGGATGGACAGCCCAATGCCAAAGGTGGCTATTACCTCGGATAACACCATACCCCTGATTCTTAACAAGACAAAACGATACATCAGGGCCCCGGCAATGGCTGTTAATAGAACCGAAAAGGGGGCGGCAAGGATATAGGGAAGGCCAACTGAATTGAATAAGACCCAGCTTAAAAATCCAGCAAGAATGTATAGGGCACCATAGGCAAAATTTGCAACCCCGCTGATTCCAAAGGTTAGGTTAAACCCAAGAGCCACCAGGGCGAGTATTATGCTGTTGACAAAACCGTATATTAAAGTGCCGAATAACACAGATAAAAAGGTTAAGGAATTGTGAATTGAGGAATTCCTTAATCCATGAATCCCTCAATTCCCAAATTCTATTTAATTTTCTTTACCCAGGATGGGAGAACTATCTCACCCTCAGCCAAGCTCTTTGGGTAGACGATCTTTCTTTTTCCATCTTCCGTCCACTGGAAAAAACATGCAGTTGCTGTCTGGCCTGGATTGGTGCCATAGATTACCTGGTGTCCTTTATCAAACTTGATCCGACCCATGACACCCATCTTGTCAGTCTTCTCTATAGCTGCCACAATAGCATCTGGGTCAAGTGAGTCTGCCCTTTCAATAGCCTCTTTCAAGATGTAAACAGACTCATATGAAGGCGCAGGACCGTGTCCGGACTGAATCGCTTTTCCGTATCTTTTCTTGTAGGAATCATAGAATTTCTTAGCCGGGGCGTAGTATTCAGAAGGGATGTTTCCAATCTCAAAAATTGCATTCATAAGTCCGCCGATCTTTCCATTAAAGGTCTTCCATGCCACCTCTCCAGCCATAGGAGATATAAACCCGGCAATCAATGCCGGGACCTTCATGCTCTTCCACTGTTTTACCAGGACCCCGCTTTCAGGCATATCAAAGCAGGTAAACAGTACACCGGCACCCTTGCTCTTGGCCTTCATCAACGCTGAAGAGAAATCGGATGATCCTGTAGGATACTGGTCATGACCCAAGACTTCCCAACCGGTTTTCAGGAAAAATCTGTTCTTCATGGCATTAGCAGTGCCCCGGGCCCAGAGTATATCCTGGTTCATCAGGTAAACCTTGTTGAAGCCAAATTGATTTTTCAGAGACGCCATTGTTCCGCCTAAAAGTTTGGCCCAGTAAATTACATTAAGGGAAACCCTGAACACATACTTGTACTTTTCAGGATCCTTCTTAATCTTGGCCTCAGAGCCAGGGGTCATAGCGATAGTGCCTAACATTGGTACCTTATACTTTGCAATAATATCCATACCTGCTAACAATGCCTCAGAGCGAAAAGGACCGACTACAATGGCTACAGGCTTCTTTTCCAGGATTATCTTTTCGATTCCCAAAAGGGCCTCAGGTACAGGTACACCTGGCGCTGCATCACGGATATCTATTGACTCTATCTTAAACGGTCTTTTCACAGATCCGACCATGACGCCACCTTTGGCATTAATCTCCTCTACAGCCATCTCGACAGCCTTAAGGGACTCCTTGCCTTCCAGAAACCCTATAGAGGTAGGTACCCCGATGACTATAGGTTTGGCAGCTAAGGCATAACTGCCTGGAAAGGCAATAAAAAGGGTAAGAAAAAGTGATAAAATTGACAAAAAAAGACTCTTTTTCATAATCAACCTCCTCCTTTAAATTAGATTAAAAATTTTACTAACTTACAAAATTTCTACCAAAGCTTATTTTTTTAGTCAACTAAATAGAATTGATGAACTCATAAAAACTCAATATTGGGACGGCAAAGTAAAAAGCTCCAAATGCAAGGCTTGCGAATCTTGAGGAATGAGGTGTACTTACCAGTACTCCGCAATGACGAAAGATGAAGCGTAACGCAGCCCTTCGACTTTGCTCAGGGCCGTGAGCCTGTCGAACGTCAGTTGGGCTTTTTACGAAGCCGTCAAATAGAATTGGTTTGTCATATTTATTTCAGTAGAAAGTATGCCTCAATCTTATTTCTTTTTCTCCCCCAACACCTCCCTTATTGCCTTAGACAACTCCCTCATAGTAAAAGGCTTCTGCATAAAGCCATCACAACCTCTTTTTAGTATCTCAGTTGCCTGACCATCGATGCTATAGCCACTGGAGAGAAGTACCTTGATCGTGGGATGTATCTCCTTTAGTTTGTCATAGGTCTCTCCTCCTCCCATACTCGGCATAATCATATCAAGGATGACCAGATCCGGGGGAGAGGATGGAAGGGTGGTGTGCACTATCTCAATGGCCTCTTTTCCCCCATGTGCGATGAGTACGGTATAACCTAAGGAGGTAAGCAACGCCTCACCCACATCAAGGATGATCTCTTCATCATCAACAAGAAGGATGGTTTCTTTTCCTGTTTCAATCGTCCCTGGTATTTTGACCTCTTCACCTATTGTCTCTTTAGATGCAGGCAGATAGATAAAGAAGGTTGTGCCTTGTCCTTTTTGTGATTCTACATCAATATAGCCACCATGTGCCTTGATAATAC
>JAFDHR010000518.1 GCA_019308645.1 Deltaproteobacteria bacterium | reverse complement strand
CTTTCGGGGCCTTTGCCGGGATATCATGTCCATGATGGCCAGGGAGCCTGAACCGCCGCCTATAATTGCAACGTTGATTTTTCTCATAAAGGATCGATCTTTGATGATGGGAAACCTGTTTTTCTCTTTTCCAGCATCAATCAGGTTTTAATAATCCCTTGACCATTCCCAGGAGTTTTTCAGGATCGATCGGTTTTTCAAGATAACCTTCAGGAATTATTGCCTTACACTCCTCATTGCCAGCCGTGTTGCCCTTAAAAAAGGACGCAAGGTCATGGCCGGTCTCGCTTGATACGCCTGTGACCATAATAACGGGAATCTGTCTATTAACGGAATCCCTTTTTAGATCAGAAAGGAGAGACAGTCCACTTTTCTTGGGCATCATCAGGTCAAGAAGGATAAGGTCGGGGTGTTCGGACTCTATCATTTCAAGGCCTTCCCGTCCGTTCATGGCGTTAATTGTTTGATACCCGTTGTCCTTTAATACAGTGGACAAGAACAGGATAATATCCGGATCGTCATCCACTATAAGTATTTTTTTGGGCATATCCAAGGCTCCGTATGGAATTTATTGAAAAATCAAATAAACATTCACATTTAAAAAACATATAGGCATGAAAAGGTCAAGTCAAGCCTGTCCTATTCCCAAGATCCGACATTGATTTAGGCGGACCGATATATTGTGGTATTTCGTATCAAAAAAAAGCTGGTTAGCAATCAAAAAACGATGCTATCTTAATGGCTGCTCGTGTCTGTCTGCCTTGACGGGCATTTACAGCCCGCCTGCTGCTTATTTTAGACAGACCTGTCCATTTTTTAACACCCTAAAAGGCTTGATTTTTATAACCTGTTCTAAGTATTTGCAAATTCCCATATCCTTAAACGAACGTCATTGAACAGTTGACAGAAACGCCGTCGCACTTTGAGAAAAACCTGTCCTCCATGAAATACGATCTTCCCAGCTATTTGATATAATCGCCATCTCACCGTTTGAACCTGATGGCGATGCCATGACTTATTCAGTGCTTTCAAGATAAATAACCGATAAAGATTATAGGCCAGAACACCAATCCTAAAGAAAACAGCATTGGCCTCAAATTGTCCGCATGGCATCCTCTCCATCCCAAAACCTATCTTAAGTTCCTTTATCCGGTTTTCACTGCAATCGCCTCGTTGATTGTACCACTCCACAACCCGTTCAGATGATTCCACTCTATTGGTGGCTATCACCGCATACTTCAAACTCACATCTCCTTCAGAAAACATATTCCCCTGATATGGCCTACGGATTACTATAAGACGAAAGGCTTTCTTGGTCTTGTTCATAGAATGAATGGTCTCAGCAATATTTCCATTCTTATAAGGCCTCCAATCCTCTTCGGGAATGGCGCTTATGGCTCCTAATACCGCTTCATCCAGATCAGCTCCTATAGCAAATTCAATATCATTGCCTTCACAGTGGTTTATAATCTCAGCTTGATATGCAGCACTGTCAGACCTGAAAGCCTTTATCCTCTTGCCTTTCGGCATCTGCCTTTCACAATACTTCAGAAACTCAAGATTACTACTTGCAGGGGGCACATTACCCTCCCTGAATTCATCTCCTAACACCAAACCATTTTCCGCTATGTGACCCACTATTGGCATATATCCTTTAAAACCTTTATAGGTCATCTTCGCCGACTCTTTCTCAGCCAATATCCCCGTAGCGTCTATATCAAGCGTGTAACCCTTCCTGATCCCATCGTACTTCATACCACGCCTCAAAAAACGCTTATTTACTCTTCTTAAACCTTCAAGACCATCACCTACGCCCATCCTTCGAAGCCAGTCTCCCGTAGCATCCGATGACGGAAACTTCTCTAATGGTAAAATCTCCCTCAACCCTTCATCATCCCTTATCTCACGGGTGTCTTCTAAGCTCCTGCCTCCTCCATTCAGCGTCAATACAAGAGGAAATATGTATTCAGATGCCCTATATCCCGCACCACTACCAGGCTTCGGTAAATACCTGTCTGCTGACGCAACCCCAGCCCCACAGCAAATTCACCAAACAACGCTAAACCTGCATGAGGGGTTATAGTGTCCCTGGTCATTTCTATCTTGAATGGAAGTACGCTTTGTCGTATCATTTTATCTCACCTCGTTGGTTAGGTTTTTGTTTGTTGCTTAATTATATTATATCACCCAACCAACGGGGTTTTCCAACTTATTTGCCTGATCAAATTTACTGCCAATAGCGGTTTTAGGGGAAGAGGCTGACCAGTTTTTAACTTGACACAAAAACGATCTCCCGCCTATATTAACATCACTTGAGGGCGAAAATTCATGACATATG
>JAFDHR010000040.1 GCA_019308645.1 Deltaproteobacteria bacterium | reverse complement strand
TTAATTAGACATTAAATGATAAAAAGGAAACGCCTTAGTTGGATTGATGGGAAATAATTCGGACACACTGCCATTATGAAGTCAAATAAATCAGTCCAAAAAAATCGCTGATTTGTCGGGATTTCACGATTTTGCTTCTCAACATATTTATAAATATGTCTTCGGCACAAAATCGCTCCAACTTCTCGTTTCGCTGAGGCTTTTCAATCCTCGTGACGATGCCTACTGCATAATCTGGGTTCAATAGTTGTACCGCAATTACATAAAGCCTTCAATTTTTTTAGAAGGTATAAAATTCATCTACACCTAAGAAGTTGTGATCTCTTGCCACGACCCGCACCCTGAAAATGCCCCATATTATTCGCCTTCGCCAGAATACCCTGCAGCACATGCAGCGCAGGCGCTCACGCGGTGCAAGCGCCTGCGCTGCATGTGCGCCGCGTGTGATGCAGGGATGATCTGCCGTCGCTAAAGCTTTGGCACGACACAGATGGCGGGGCGAACCGCGTCGAAGCCCGCTAGAGCGAAAACGGGTTAGCTTCGGCGGAATTCCGCTTTGATACCCAGCAGCTTGCTGCGGGGAGCTTCATTTCAGGGTTCGCTATATGATAGACACAATCGATATCATCTGTATCCATTGCAACGGATGCAAGCCTGATGGACATAGGTTCGCCTGTCTTATAGATGAACCTCCATGCGCTGCGGCTACAACAAAGGATGAAAGTAGTTGAGTGGTCAAATGGTTAAGTGGTTGAGTAGTAAAGGAGTTAACTTTAGGCACTTTCATATAAAGGTAATATAGGATAGTGCCAGTTCTGTGTAGATGGGAAAGCCATGGCATGTTTATCCCAAAATCCGACATTGATTTCCCCAAACCTGTGTGTCGTGTTGTTTCAGCCTGAAAAAACAATTCAGAGATCAAAAATTGATGTCACTTTTAGGCCATTGTTGCTAATCTCCTTGCTTTTATCAACATTGAGTCCTTTAATCCATTATTTGAGCATACCGGCCCATCTGAATCCTTTAAACGAGGCTTATAAAGCCTTTTTTCTGCAATATATGCTAAGTAGTGGAAAACTTCCATATCCTTAAACGAATATCAGCAAAGAGCCGGGAAAAGTGTCGCCTGACCTTGAGAAAAACCTGTCCCCCATGAAATACAACCTTACCGGCTGTCTGATATAGTCTCCATCGCACAGTCTGAACCTGATGTTTGTGCCATGAGGTAGCGAGGGTCTTTAAGATAAATAAACGAAAGAGATTATAGGCTAATATGCCAATCCTAAAGAAGACGGCATTGGCCTCAAATTGCCCACAGGGCATCCTTTCCATGCCAAAGCCTATCTTCAACTCCTTTATCCGGTTTTCACTGCAATCTCCTCGCTGATTGTACCATGTTACAACCTCTTCAGATGATTCTATTATATTGGTGGCTATCACTGTATACTTTACACTGGCGTCTTGCTCAGAAAAGATATTTCTCTGATAGGGCCTTCGTATCACAATAAGACGAAAGGCCTCCTTTGTCTTGTTCATTGAGTGAACTGTATCAGCAATATATCCACTCTTATAAGAGCTCCAGTCCTTATCAGGTATTGCCCTTATAGTCTTTAGCACTGCCTCATCAAGATCGGCTCCTATGGCAAATTTAATGCCCCTACTTTCACAGTAGTTTATGATATCAGCCTGATATGCTGCGCTATCAGCTCTTAAGGCCTTGATTCCCTTACCTTTAGGCATCTGTCTTTCACAGTGTTTTATAAACTCAAGGTTCCTTGCAGCAGGGGCCTCATTGCCTTCTCTGAATTCATCCCCTAACGCTAAACCATTCTCTGCTATATGACCTACTATAGGCATATAGCCCTTAAAGCCTTTATAGGTCATCTTTGCTGATTCCTTCTCAGCTACAATACCTGTGGCATCAATGTCTAAGGTGTAGCCCTTGATGCCGTCATATTTCATACCCTGTTTTATGATTTCATGATTCAGTTTCTCAAGTCCTTTAAGCCCTCCATTTTGCCCAATCCTCCTCAGCCAGTCTCCCATTGCATCTGTTGAGGGTATCCTTTTTAATGGCAAAACCTCTCTCAGTCCCTCATCGTCTTTTATCTGGCGGATGTCTTCCAGGCTTCTCCCACCACCATTGAGCATTAAGATGAGGGGGAAGATGTATTCAGAGGGGTTGTATCCAGCGCCACTGCCAGGACTGGGTAAATATCTGTCCGCTGATTTCAGTAATTTCAATCCTACTGCAAATTCACCAAGTAATGCTAAGCCTGCATGGGGAGTTATTAGGTCTCTGGTCATTTCTACCTTGAAAGGAAGTATTGTTTGTCGTATCATTATCTCACCTCGTTGGTTATGGTTTGATTTGTTTTTGAACACACGTATCTTACCGAATCAACGAGGTTTTTTCAAGTTTTATGATCGAATAATCAACATTAATAGCGGGATTGGGGTTTATCATGCCTCTTGACAATAAAAAAAAAGATAGATAGCGTAAACTAAATAATCAATTAAATATAGAAAGGAGCACCATCATGAGAAAAAAAGTAACGGTTGTCGGAGCCGGAAATGTAGGCGCAACTATCGCTATGAGGATCGCTGAGAAAGAACTGGCGGATGTTGCATTGATTGATATCCTGGAAGGTGTGCCGGCTGGAAAGGCGCTTGATCTTGCTGAGGCTGCTCCGATTGAGGCGCATGATTCAAAGATTACTGGTGTAACTAATGACTACTCTCTTGCAAAGGGGTCAGAAATAATCATTGTAACAGCAGGTATTCCCAGAAAACCAGGAATGAGCAGGGATGATCTGCTCTCAACAAATGCAGGTATTATGAAATCAGTTATTAAGGAGATTGCAACCGTTGCACCCGATGCTATTCTCATTATTGTAAGCAATCCTTTAGATGCAATGTGCCACGTTGCCTTTGATACAAGTGGTTTTCATAAAAAAAAGGTCATTGGAATGGCAGGGGTACTGGATTCTGCGAGGTTCAGGGCATTTATTGCCATGGAGCTAAATGTTTCTGTTGAGAATACTCATGCCTTTGTTCTCGGTGCACATGGGGATACCATGGTTCCTCTTCCCAGGTATTCTACGGTAGCAGGCATACCTATCACTGAGCTTATCTCGGCTGAAAGGATTGAGGCCATTATTGAAAGGACGAGAAAGGGTGGAGGTGAGATTGTTGGTTTATTAAAAACAGGAAGCGCCTTTTATGCGCCTGCATCTGCGGCCACGGAAATGGCTGAGGCAATTTTAAAGGACAAAAAGAAGATCCTTCCCTGTGTTACATATCTACAAGGTGAATATGGGATACATAATCTATTTATAGGTGTACCTGTAAAGCTTGGTTCAACCGGGGCCGAGGAGATAGTGGAGATAAAACTTACAGATGAGGAGAATGAGGCCCTTCAGAAATCAGCTCAGGCCGTTCAGGGTCTCGTAGATGATTTAAAGAGACTTGGCTGATTTCATTGGATAATAGAGATGAAAATAGTAAGAGAAAGCCTGATCGAAGGTGCTCAACGGGCTCAAGGGTTTGCTATTATTATTGATGTGTTTAGGGCATTTACCGTGACTCCCATATTTTTTTATCTTGGAGCCCGAAAGGTAATCTTTGTGCGCAATCCTGAAGAGGCCTTTTCACTTAAAAGAAACCATGATGATATAGTCTTGGCAGGTGAGGTTAACGAGCAACTGATCCCTAATTTTGATCTCGGAAATTCTCCATCTGAACTCATCAGGAAACCAAGGGGATTTCTTAAAGAAAAGATCGTAGTTCAAAGGACAACGGCTGGTGTTACCGGTGTGATAAGCGCACTTGCTCAAGCAGGGATAGTTATCCTTGGCAGTTATGTTATGGCGAAAGCTATATCCAGATATATACTTTCTCAAAATCCCCTTCCCGAGGTTGTAACAGTGGTAGCCATGGGAAGAAGGGGTATCACTAAGTCACCAGAGGATGAAGGATGTGCTGACTACTTAGAACATCTTCTGAAAGGAAGTAATTACGATAGTCTTGAGACCTTAAAGAATATTGTGTTTAATGAGGCTGCTCAAAAATTTTTAAGGGGAGATAAAACGTATCTTCCAAGGGAAGATCCCCTTTTTTGTTTGCAAAAGGACCTCTTTGATTTTGTCTTGGAGGCAGTCAAAGAAGATGGTCTGGTGACAGTAAGGTGTAAAAAGTTATAAGTGAGCCCGCCTGGCGCGACTTCCTTGGCAAATATTGCAATTTTATATTATTTATAAGTCCTGACAATACAGCCTAATCCCGATTGTATCGGGACAGGTCTGGGCCAGGGCTAAAGTGCCTTAAGTGCCTAAAATTATTAGTCCCCCTCAATTTAACTTGAATTAGATGTTAACATGATTAATTTCTTTAACGTTAGGCATTTTTAACTTCTAACACTGTGCCAGACCAGGCTGTCCAGATACAATCGGGGCGGGCAGGATTTAGACACTATCAATTAAAGGATATAGGATATGGATGAGGATTCAGTAAATAAGGCAAATGTTTATGATGTTATTATTATTGGTGGGGGACCTGCAGGTTTGACCGCAGGGATATATACAACAAGGGCAAGGCTTTCTACGATATTGATTGAAAAACTAGGTATTGGCGGTCAGACAAGTCTTACAGATAAGGTTGAAAATTATCCGGGTTTTATTGGGGGTATTTCTGGTCCGGAGCTTGTTCATAATATGGAACAGCAAGCTGAATCTTTTGGGATGAGAACAGTTTTTGGAGAAGTTACCAGGGTTGATCTTGAGGATGAGAGTAATTTGAAGAAAGTTTTTGTAGATAATGACCCTGTGCCTTATCAATGTCTATCAATTATTATTGCAGCAGGTCATGAGCAGAGAAATCTTGGTGTATCAGGTGAACGCGAATTTACTGGTAAAGGTGTTTCCTATTGCGCAACCTGTGATGGGGCTTTTTTTAGAGACCTCCCTGTCGCAGTAGTAGGTGGAGGCGATGTTGCCCTTGAAGATGGTATTTTTTTAACAAGGTTTGCAAACAAGGTCTATATTATCCACAGAAGGGATAGGTTGCGGGCAACAAAGATCCTCCAGGAAAAGGCATTTAGCAATACCAGGATAGAAGTTGTCTTTGACTCAGTTGTGGATGAGATCTTTGGTCAGACTACGGTCGATGGGTTGAAGTTGAAAAATCTCAAGACAGGGGAGAGGAGAGATCTTGAAGTAAATGGGGTCTTTGTATTTATCGGATGGACCTCAAGCCTTTCCTTCCTTGATAACATGGTAAAAAGAAGTGACGATGGCTATATTCTCGTAGATAACGAGATGACTACATCCAGAGAGGGTATCTTTGCCTGTGGTGATTGCTGCAAAAAGAACTTAAAACAAATTGTAACTGCCTGTGGAGATGGCGCTACTGCTGCCTTTTCTGCCCAGCGGTATGTAGAAAGGATAAAGGGAGAAGAATATATCTGAAAAATAAAAGGGGGGGGGATTTTAAGTGGTGGAGCTGAGGGGGCTCGAACCCCTGACCTCATGACTGCCAGACGGGATCAAGGGTTTTTGCAACATAATGAAATCACATAACTATTTGATTTTATTGAATCTGGGAATATAAACAATAGAAAGAAGGTAAGCAAAAACTTAATTTTGTCACAAACTGTCACATTTTCTTTCTGGAATCTGGCACTTTTTTTGCTGTCTTAAATTTAGGCTAGGAGTTGACATCGAAAAATAATAAAAATTGTTTTTAGTATTGACAGACTAAAACCGGTAAGATAATAGATCAGATTACGAGTAAAGGTTATTAGCCACTATAACTCTAAATAGTGGAGGTAAAAAGATGGGTAATTATTTTCTATTTGCAAATCCCAGTATTATATCTGGAATGGCAAGAGTTCTTGATTTAGGATGCACATTAAATGAATATAACTATTCTACCTACCCAGAAAAGGCTGATTATCATGCCGTAAATTCTGACTGGAAAATTGTGGGTTCTGATATTCGTACAGCTATGGCTCGGTATGAGAAACAAATAAACGGCCATGCAGAAGAGAAGTAAAAAATCCAAAAATCCTACCTACTCTCCTATAGCAACTGAACAAAAACAGCGTAGTATGACAACTATAGAGGGGCATTTACATGCAGGACCATTGCCTCCCCCTGAAGTTCTTATTCAATATAATCAGGCAGTGCCTGATGCTGCTGAACGAATCATAACAATGGCTGAAAATCAGTCCAGGCACCGGCAAGAACTTGAATCCAAAGTGATTGAATCAGACATCAAAAATAGTCGACTTGGATTACACTACGGATTGATAATTGGCTTAACTGCTGTTATTGTAGGCAGTATTTGTATCTTATATGGGTATGAGGTCGGTGGTACTATTATTGGTGGTACTGGTCTTACTGGTCTCGTTGGTGTTTTTATATATGGCAGCAGAAGTAAACAAAAAGAGAGGGAACAACGGTTTAAAGCAGAGATAGCCACAAATAATCGTAAATAAAATGATTCAGCAATCTGGACTATCCAAAGAAGAATTTTATTCCTACCTATAGGAAGCATTTCCCTTTTATTCATCCACCTAACCCATCCCTGTTCTAATCAAGAACTTTAAAATACCCTCTGCCTTTAACATGGCAGGGGGTATTTTTTATGCCCGGGATCTCCAACATCTTACTGAAGGTTAAGGGGCATGGAATCAAAGTATTCTGTCAAGGCAAGGTAGTTTCCTGGCGGTGATGCTGTTTGATGGCGCTATCTTGCAAAAGGATTGCATCTTTAAGGGTAGAATAAACATCAAGATCGAAACTGGCGAGCCCAAAGGATGGATGAAGAAGGATTTGCTTCTGTCGAATCGTATCAATGTCTATAACAAGTATGGGATTAAGAGACAGTGCACCCTTTGCTCTCTGCCCCTATATTCCTTGACAAGCCCCATCTGCAGGCGTAAGCTTTCCGCAACGTAATTTCAGACCTTTAAGGAGGCCGCTTTGTTCTGCTATCGTTCAAAAAAGGTTTTCCAAAAGCTCCACCAACGCAGTGTTCGTGGAGCTTTTTTTACGCCTATTTTGTAGAATGACACGTGCTGGTATCCAAGAAAAACAGAACATGAGTCAAACGAAGATTTGACCCGTTGACGTTGACAAAAGGAGCTATTATCAAGTGATAAAAAGCTTGCTTGCAAGGGATGAGGGCAAGACCCTCGAATTTAAAAGGAATTGCAGTTCTTTGGTAAAAATCGTTCAAACCGCAGTCGCCTTTGCCAACACGGCCGGAGGTACCCTTGTCATTGGTATTCAGGATAAAACAAAAAATGTATTGGGCCTATCTGATCCTCTTAAAGATGAGGAGCGCCTTGCCAATGCCTTTGCAGATGGGATTCGGCCACTTCTCATTCCCGAAATTCATATACACGCCTGGCGTGATAAGGAACTGATCGTTATTTCTGTACCTCACACTGTCGGCCCCTATTATGTCAAACCAGAAGGCCCTGAAAAAGGGGTCTACATCCGGTTGGGCTCCACAAACCGGCGTGCTGGCCCTCCCATGATTGCCGAAATACTACGACTGGCTCGCAATACTCTCTTTGATGAACAGCCGTGCTCGGAAACGAGCTCGGAAGATATCGACTTCCGAGCAGCTTCCGAGTTCTTTTCATCCGTATCCCGCCAACTTACCTCTCCAGGAAGGAAATCCCTCGGCCTTCTTGTCAATCATGGCGGACGCGATGTGCCGACCCATGGTGCGGTTCTTCTTTTTGGCAAGGCCAGACGAGACATTTTCCCCGATGCAGTTATTCGGTGTGCTCGTTTCCGGGGAACAGATATGGTACGGTTTCTTGATCAAGTAGAGATTGATGAATACCTTCCAAAGGCCGTTGAAAGTGCCGTGGCCTTTATTGAAAGACACACACGGAGGCCCTTGAGATCGGGCGTATTCAAAGGAGGGAGATACCGGAGTATCCCTCTGAAGCGGTTCGTGAAGCTATCATCAATGCTATCGTTCACGCCGACTATTCAATTTCAGGCATGGATATTAAAGTGGCCGTATTTGACAACCGTATTGAAATCACCAATCCAGGGCTTCTACCATTTGGTCTAACGCTTGATGCAGCCCTCTCCGGTGTTTCAAAACTTCGAAATCGCGTAATTGGCCGAATTTTTCGTGAACTGAAACTCATTGAACAGTGGGGCTCGGGAATCGGTAGAATGATTGCCGCTTGCGAAGAACAGGGGCTTCATCCACCACGTTTTGAAGAAATTGGGATGAGCTTTCGGGTTACTCTTTTCGGGCAACGTGTCAAAGCTCGGAAAGTACCAGATTGGCACAATTTGCTGATAGACTATCTTGCTGAAAGAGGAGAAATAACAACAAAGCAGGCTGCAGGGATTTGGCAAACATCCGATCGCACAGCACGCACACGATTACGTAAACTCGTAGAAGATGGCGTGCTGGCAGAAGTGGGGACAAGCCCTAAAGACCCGAAGAAAACATATATATTAAAGAGGGGGCTTTGAGGTCAAGAAATCCAAAGCTCGGTATGGTAAAAAAGTAGGAAAGAAACAGTGAATTCAGAACCCTGCCAGAAAAACGGCAGGTAAACCCCGAACCTTGAACGGTGAACCTTAAGCCATCACCTTGAAACGAAAATAATGGAGCTTTTTTATGTCTATTTTTGTGAATGATACGTGCTGGTAAGCAAGAAAAAAAGAACATGAGTCAAACGAAGATTTGACCCCTCCACCCCTCCATTGCCTTAAGAAAAGTGATGATGACTACATCATAGTAGATAGGGAGATGAATACATCGAGAGGGGGCATATTTGCCTGTGGTGATTGTTGCAAGAAAAATCTAAAACAGGTTGTCACTGCCTGCGGCGATGGCGCTACGGCTGCCTTTTCCGCCCAGCATTACGTAGAGAGAATAAAAGGGGAAGAGTATATCTGAAAAATAAAAAGGGGGAAGTGATACAATTTCTTAAAGAGGGGATTTTAAGTGGTGGAGCTGAGGGGGCTCGAACCCCTGACCTCATGACTGCCAGTCATGTGCTCTCCCAGCTGAGCTACAGCCCCATATAATTGAAAAAAATTAACAGATAATATTTTTTCTGTCAATATTTAATTGTCCAGGCAAAGACAAGGTTTAAGAAAGCAGATCATTCATGCTTCCACTCCTAAAACCAGAGAGATCAAGGGTAATATATTTGAAACCAAGTTCTTTAAGCTCTTCTACCACCTTATCTCTGATAGGTAATTCTGCCAATCGTACGATCTCCTGGGTTGAGACCTCGACCCTGGCTATAGGCGGATGATAACGTATTCTTACTTGTCTAAAACCAAGCTGATGTAAAAATTCCTCTCCTTTTTCTATGATAGACAGGTCCCTTTCGTTTATATAGGTGCCATAGGCTATCCGTGAGGCCAGACAGGCAGAAGATGGCGTATTCCATGTTTCTATTTTTCTTTCTTTTGCCTCTTGTCTTATATCTTTTTTACCTAAACCGGCTTCAATTAAAGGTGATTTTATCCCTGATTTTTGTGCTACTTCCAAGCCTGGTCGGTAATCTTTCATGTCGTCAATATTACTACCATCGGCTATATAGCTAATACCTTGTTTTTTCGCCTCTTTTTTTAACTCTTCAATCATTTTCGTTTTACAGACATGGCACCTCATTTTATCGTTTTTACAAAAGTCACTGTGAGAAAGTATATCAAATTTGATTTTTATATGATCTATCTTTAATCTCCTGGCAAGATTTTCTGCCCTCATGAGGTCATCTTTTAAAAAGATTGAAGAAGTAAAAGTGACAGCCTTTACGTTTTCTTTGAGGGTTTCGGAGGCTATTTGAAGGAGAAGGGAGCTATCAACACCGCCTGAAAGGGCTATTAAGACAGATCCCATAGAATCTAAAATATTTTCTAACTTCTTAATTTTAGTCACTGACGTATAAAATTGTAAGCGTTCAACGGTTCAACATCCCTATACCCTAAACATATGAACCCCGAACCAGTGAACGGTTACATACATTTACATATCCTTGAGAAGGTGCTGAGGTTGACCAAGATAGAATTGCCCTTTTTGAATCCATTCTTTGAGGATTCCTGCAATCTCTTGAGCCCTCACATAAGAGGAAACTGGCACAGACTGGATAGTCTGGCCATTCAGTGTTATTGTCCCGCTCTTTAGCTCTGCATAACTTACCTCACCCAGACTTTTGGCATTTCCCGTGGGATAGTCTTTTCCATAATCAATGATCTGTGTGAAGATGTCCTCATCAGAGACACCAGTATAGCGGGCTATATCCTCATTCAGGATTGGGATTGGGATACCCATACCTACAGCCAGGGAACATCCATAACCAAGCATGCTTACTCCTATTAGCCAGCGTGGATTCATCGCTTTTAAATCGCCCATCACCATCAATGTTGCGCCTGGCTCCAAAGGGACCCCATTTTTGCCTCTTGCTACTGATAGATTGTTCTGCGTGCCAGCCCAGGTTACGTATCCCTGGGCACCCCCAAGGAAAATCCTGGTTCCCAGACCGATTGTCATACAGTAAGGATCATTCAAGAGTGGACTAAGCTGGCCAGATGTTGCGTAGTTAGCATTGCCAGCCTTGGGTCGTAAGACACCCATGTAGGTATAGATCATTTTATCTTGCATGTTTATGGCGCAGTTGTAGTTTTGGTAAGCATTTCTGGGGTTAAGCAAGAGAGCATACGGCAGATCTGATAGTCTTATTTGTTTTTTTATTTCTCGTTTGGGATAACAGTCTGTTGTGTATGCCCTGGCAACCAACCGAACTTTTTTACCGGAAATAAGGTCATGTATGACATGTCCGCCACCATATTTGAATTGACCCGGGTGGACCTTATTTAATGGATCATCTATCGATGGTTCGGCGGCGCCTATATATATATCTACAGCGGCAAGGCCGGCATATGCAGGAACATCATTGAGGGTGACCTGAGATGCCTTGATCGGTGGTTTACTGTGGCCAAAATTAATAAACGCCCCTGATGAGCACATCGGGGAAAAGGTTCCAGTTGTAACGACATCAATATCTTTGGCGGCTTTTTCCGGGCCATTTTCCTTTACTATGCCTACCATCTCTTCGGCGGTGACTACTACCACCTTGCCTTCTTTTATCCGCCTGTTTATTTCATCAATTGTCTTTTTGGTTTTATGCTTGGCCATACTATTTCACTGACTCAAAAGTTCTGCTATTGATTTTGGCAATTTAAAATTATTTTAAGAACATAATAGAAATTGAAAAATCCGAATATCGAAATGTTAAACCCTAAACAATATTAAAATCCAAATGTCCAAAATTCAAA
>JAFDHR010000517.1 GCA_019308645.1 Deltaproteobacteria bacterium | reverse complement strand
CGACTTTTTCGTTCTTTACGATCTTAATTTTCTAAGGATAATCGCCTCAGCTACCTTCCAAAATGATGGAAGTGTAAAAATAAGAATACATGATATCAATTCTGATGAAATCAGAGACGAGGCGGCTGACCAGCTTATTGAGTATTTTGCTGAAATTGCTAAGGAAAAGTCCAGGCTAAAGAGCCTTTATCGAGAAGTCTGGGAGGAAAATAATAAAGAAGATGAAAAAAGAAATTTGGAAATTGAAAAGTGGAAAAGGGAGAAGAAAGAACAAAATAAGGAGGATGGAAATGCCTGAAAATCAAAAAGACGCACGAAAGACTTTTGCTTACCAATACGAGGAGGGAGATAGTAAGGAAAAGGGGGATCAATGAAGTGTAGATATGTGGTTATCCGCTTTCAGGCGCGGGATAATAAAGAACATGACGAAAAATGGTTTCTGGATCGCATTGACATGAATACGCTGGAAATGATTGGGGAGCCAATCACCAAGAAAGTGCAGGCGCTGGAAGAATTTCAGGAAATGGCGCTTACGGAGAAGAGGTTCTTCCGAATGATATAGACCAACAAGGGGGAATTAAAAATGAGGAATATTTTTATTGTGATTAATTGCATAATGGGTTCCAGCTTATCATTATTTGGTGTTTGGTATAGACCGAGAAAAGGGAGTTAAAAATGGAAAAAATCGCGGCCGGAATTAGTTGTGTTGTAGGTTTTTTCTTATCATTGTTTGCCTTTGTTCATTTCATAGAATCTGGCTCGGTGTTGGGTGTTATACTTATGGCCGTCTCAATGCTTGGGGCTCTTGTGGGTAGTTATTTAATTTGGGGGGGCTATTTTGATGAGAGGTGAGACATGAGTAATTTATACGAATCAATCATATGTTACGTTGGATTTATTGTGGGCCTAATAATATTTGTTTATTGTTTAATTCATACAGGTTGGTCGTTTACGACTATATGTATGCTGGTTAGTATGGTTGGGGTTTTAATCTCAGCTAATGTATCTTTAGCTAAATTCACAAGGGGGGAATAGATATAACCTAAACTAACATACTCGTTTTTATATAGATACAGGCCCATCCTTTCCTGCGCAGGGATGCGACCGACTGTCGGGATGACAGACGCATTAGGGAAAAGATGGGCCTTTTTGTATGCTCTTTGACAACTGAATAAAAAACCCCGGCCGAAGCCGGGGCTTGTGGTAATTTGCTGTTCTAAATTTACTCATCTTCTTTTTCAGTCATTTTAATTAGCTCGACCGTTATCCAGGTTGCGAGCGGATAATGGCCGGCCATTTTTTTGAGCTGTTGGTACAACTGCTCGGTCAGCGTCAGTCTGACATATCTTGGTGTTGTCATTTCAGGTCTCCTTATGGTTTATAATCATTCTAAACTTTAAGAGTTCTGATTCCTCAATAGAGAAAATAGGCAGACTGGGATCGAATAGGGTATATACCGAGTTTTTATCCTTCCTGACAATGTAATTAATCTGCCAATCATTACCGTCAGCGTATATTACATATAGCCCGCCTTTATCGGGTGGAAAATGTTCCCGGGCACGGAACAAATATTTAATTCCTTGAATGGTTAAAAGTCTCATCGAATCAATCCTCCTTATAGGCTTGTTTTTTTGTGTCCCAGGCGTTACGGGCATTTCTAACCGCCTCGCAGGCTTGTGAGTAAGTTAATCCCTCCATCAAGTAATAAGAGTTGTGGCGTGGAGTCCATATAGATACGACCCAACTTTTATCTTGCCGATACTTTAGGGCAACATCTTTTTTGGTTTTTAGGGTAGTCATTGTTTATCCTCCTTAAAAATGCATTTTAATTCCTCTTGAATATTTTCATTCACTCGTGCGGATCGTTTGGCAACAACCTCAGGGTCGACTGCTTTGGCGGCCTCGTGTATTACCTGATACCACACCCTAAGTGTTAGAGCGTTGTCAAGTCGTTTCACAACATCTTTGAGGCCGTCGGCTTTTAAGATTTCTCGCACCTTGTCGCGTTTAGCCAAAACCAGCCAGTCAAAAATTGCATTGTACGATTTCTCACTCCACATTGTTAGTTCTCCTTGTCCAGCTTTACGGCTAATTTGTTCAGCGCGTTCAGGGCGCGTCCCAATTTCTTTTTTACATTTTTCTGGACT
>JAFDHR010000516.1 GCA_019308645.1 Deltaproteobacteria bacterium | reverse complement strand
GACAGCAAGTCATCCTGAGCAAAGCGAAGGATCTTGTTACATGACTCATTGAGATCCCTCGATTCTCTCGGGACGATGCTTCGCATCGGATTTCTCGCTTCGCTCGAAATGACACGTTGTTGAGACTTTTTACGGCTTCATCTATCTTGATTAAATGATCAAAGAGAGCCTACAATCCTACGATCGCTATACTGGCAACATTCATCTGCGGAAGCCCCCCTAAGTTATGGGTAAGACCGATTTTTGGATCTTTGATTTGCCTTTCTCCTGCCTTTCCTTGAAGTTGCTTGTACATCTCATATAACATTCTTAATCCAGATGCCCCAATAGGATGACCAAAACATTTTAGGCCCCCGTCAGGCTGTGAAGGTATCTTTCCCTCTATTGAAAAAAAGCCATCTTCAATATCATTCCGTGCCTTTCCTCGTGGTGATATCTGCAAATCCTCGTAAGTAACAAGCTCGGTAATGGAAAAGCAGTCATGTAGCTCCATCATACTTATTTCTTCCCTGGGATTTTTTATGCCAGCCTCTTTATATGCCCTTGCAGCTGTCCTGGTTGTTGACTCAACATAGGTACCATCCCATTTAGTGTATCCCAATTCCTCACCAGAACTAATCCCTATCTGAAGTGCCTTCACGAATACAGGATCTGTGATAAAATTGTTGGCCATATCCGCCCTGCACACTATCGCTGCTGCCGCACCATCGCTTACACCACAGCAGTCAAGAAGACCGAGAGGGGAGGCAATTATTGGGGCATTCAATACGTCCTCTTCTGTTATAATCCGCTGAAGGTGGGCCTTTGGGTTTTTCGCACCATTTCTATGACTATTGACCGAGATCTTGGCCAGGCTCTCTTTTCCTTCTTCCGTAGACATACCGTATTTGGAAAAATATCGGTTGGCCATCATTGCAAATGCACCCGGGGCGCTTATAGCTGGAAAAATAACCCTGTTTTTTGTACCCAAGATCGTGCTTAACTCTGAAAGACCTCCATATCCAGTATCTTTTAGCTTTTCTGCTCCCAGAGCCAGGGCAATATCATACGCACCAGAGGCAACTCCGTACACCGCACCCCGCAGGGCCTCAGAACCACTGGCACAAAGATTCTCAACCCTGGTTACCGGTATAAAAGGTAGTTTTAAGGTCCTGCTAAGAAACAGGGCCGACTTTCCAACATTTAATTCCTCATAACAGGAGCCATACCAGGCTGCCTGAATATCCTTTTTCTCTATACCTGCATCCTCAATTGCTTCAGTAAACGCCTCAACGATTAAATCTTCGGAACCCTTGTCCCAATGCTCTCCAAATTTGGTGCAACCCATTCCAATAATAGCAACCTTATTCTTTATCCCCTCACCCATAGTTATCTCCTCATGTTGTTTGTTGGGTCTCTTGTGTTTCTTGTGTTTTTTGAGTTTAAGCCCTAAAACGCCAAAAGCGATTCAAAATGTCCTAAAACAAATACCCACTTACCCACTTTACAAAAACGAACGCAACAAACGCAATAAACTCAACAAACTCTATAAACTGCTAACCAAAAATCGGCACTGCCTTCCAAAAATAGCCAACAATACCTCCTCTTTCATCAACATACCTTCGTCTAAAACTCATCTCGACTGGCATACCTATCTCTATTGATTCAGGATCACAATCCGTCACATCAAACCAAAACCTGCCGCCTCCATCAAAATCAATAACCGCATATATTGCAGGCGGATTAGGTGTAAAGGCCAGGTGATCAACTGTAAAGCTGAAAACAGTTCCTTTCTTATCAGAAAATCGGTAGTATTCCATATCATCAATAGCGCCGCAATCAGGATTAACACACACCCTTTGAGCAGGATATTGAGGTGTCCCGCATTGTTTACAACGGGTTCCACATAGGCCTAATATCTCTCTCCTGTCTCTCCATGTTAAAGACAAGGCAGTGTAAGGTATGGCCTCGGCCCTGATTCCTCCCTCCGGAGAAATAAAGCCCCTAAATGCGAGATACTTCTCATAACTATTATACTTTTTTAACCCTCTTTTCTGATCCTTGACTTTTTTGATCTCTTCCGTAACCGTAAATAATAAGGCATCACTCCCATTACCAAAACCTGCCACAATTATTGTATCTCCAGGACTTGCATCCTCAAGGGCCGAGATCAATATCATCAAAGGATAGGAGGTTCCAATATTCCCCATAACAGTCATTAAATGATCCTGAACTTGATCCGGTTCAAATCCCAATCTTTTGCTGACTTGTGCATGGTCGCGGGGATAAATTCCAGGAAAGGCGACTTTGGCTATATTTTTTGGGCTTAGCCCATATTTGGCAAGAAGCCCTGAGATGGCCTCAGGGATAAATTTTCTATAGCCTTCCTCTCTTCCGAATCTGCCCTCCCAGGCCCTGTCAGTCCTATCATTTTCTGTTCTCCAATGATCAGGGAAATCATAGGAAACACTGTAGGAGCCTTCCCAGCTTGCGATTACTCTATCAGTGCCTAAAAGCAGAGATGCTGCGCCATCACTGAAACTTATCTCTTGAGAGCTACCGGGTTTGCCCACCCTGACATCCGATGCACATAAAAGAAGGTTATTTGCTGTGCCTGCGCTAATACAATCAATTGCGGCAATTAATGCAGATGTGCCAGCGCTCGTGGAGTCAGTAAAATCAGCCGTTCTGATGTTACTTTTAAGATCTAAGGCAGTCCCTATAATATCAGCACACCCTCTTTCCCTAAATGGTGATGTAGTTGAAGCAAAGTATACACCACCAATAGAATCCCTGCCATAGCCCTCCAAACAATTCATGGCAGAGGCAACAGCCATGGTTACGCTGTCTTCATCAAAATTGGCTACACACTTTTCTCCCTTCATATAGGCGGCCTGGTGGAGCCAGCCCATACTCTTAAAAATAATATCCCTCTTTATTCTATTCAAAGGGAGATAGCCACCGTACGATACAATACCTATCATCTTGATTGACCTCCTTCTTTGGGATGACCTTAGTTATCTTGCCATTATGAGAATTTGAATCTCTTTTTCTAACAAATATGGTATCTACTCAATAATTTAAGAAAAGTTACTTATCTTAGGGGAGTTAACATTTCACCCTATTAAATCCCTGTAAGGGGCTGACAGAGGCAGCATTTAACAGGTAAAGCAAGATTTTATTAC
>JAFDHR010000515.1 GCA_019308645.1 Deltaproteobacteria bacterium | reverse complement strand
TTTCAAAATTGGGTAATAGCCTCTCGGCCCTGAGACATGTCGGCGAGCTCATGTCGAGTCGCTCGAGGCCGAAGGGCAACTTGACCTTATAGTTATATGATCTGTCTATATTATCTCCCGACATGTCGGGAAAACGACAACTAAGCTTAAGTTATATTTAAGGGCATAAGCAAAAAAAGACACCCATGCCCTAACAAAGCAGTAAATTTCCACAGGATTTTGAGCAATTACAAATTAGACGCTATACGTGCCTAAAGTTAATTTAAAGGGCTATTCGCAATTCTATCAATGACTTTAGCTCACTTTAGGCACTTTACTCACTTGAAAGTTTCTATTGATTCATCGAAGCTAAAAACTCTTTATTGTTTTTCGTTCTTTTCATTTTCTCTATTAGGAATTCCATGCTATCAACTGGAGCAAGAGGCGCAAGGACTTTACGTAGAATCCAAATTCGATTAAGATCTTCTTGCTCGATCAAAAGCTCCTCCTTCCTTGTTCCTGAACGATTGATGTCAAAGGCAGGGAATATTCGCCTATCGCTCAATTTCCTGTCAAGATTTATTTCCATATTGCCTGTGCCTTTGAATTCTTCGAAAATTACCTCATCCATTCTGCTTCCTGTATCGATAAGGGCAGTGGCAATTATGGTGAGGCTTCCTCCTTCTTCAAGGTTCCTGGCAGCTCCAAAAAATCTCTTGGGACGGTGAAGGGCATTTGAATCAACACCTCCAGACAAAATTTTACCGCTCGGCGGAACTACAGTGTTGTATGCCCTGGCAAGTCGAGTGATACTGTCTAAGAGTATAAGAACATCTTTTTTGTGCTCAATTAATCTTTTGGATTTTTCTAAAACCATCTCAGCTACTTGCACATGGCGTTGCGGAGGTTCATCAAATGTAGAACTAATGACCTCAGCTTCCACAGAGCGGGCCATATCAGTAACTTCTTCGGGCCTCTCATCAATTAAAAGGACTATTTTATGTATGTCCCTATCATTTTTAGTCACAGCGTTAGCAATATCTTTAAGAAGCATTGTCTTTCCCGTTCTCGGTGGAGAGACGATCAATCCTCTCTGTCCTTTCCCTATCGGTGCCACTAGATCCATAATCCTTGTTGAGAGGTTATCAGGATTAGTTTCTAATTGAATCCACTCTGTGGGATAAAGAGGGGTCATGTTATCAAAAAGTATCTTATCTGCAGCTACTTCTGGATCTTCATAGTTGATATTTTCAACTTTTAGCAAAGCAAAGTATCTTTCCCCATCCTTTGGCGGCCTTATCTGGCCTGAAACAGTATCTCCTGTCTTTAAGGCAAATCGTCTAATCTGGGATGGTGAAACATACATATCGTCGGGACCGGGAAGATAGTTAGAATCAGGTGAACGGAGAAAACCAAAGCCATCTGGTAAGATTTCCAAAACCCCTTCCCCGTAGATAACACCATTTTGTTCTGTCTGGGCCTGCAAAATAGAGAAAATGAGATCCTGTTTTCGCATATTAGTAGCACCACCAATTTTGAATGTTTTCGCTACATCTGTCAGTTCACTTATATTTTTACCTTTAAGCTCAACTAAGTTCATCTCTTTCTATACCTCTATAAATCTGCAAAATATATTTCTTTCACTTTTCTCCCTCTTTTCTAGCTCTCCCAGCAAAAAAAGAGATAAAGCTTTCACCTCACATGAGGTACTTTACTATACCTTTGTATTCCTGAAAACTATTTGTAAGCGCTGATTATAAGCAGACCTTAATTGATGAAAAATTTAATAGCTTAATTTAGCGAGGAATGCATTTCTTGTGGATGTATTAATTAAATATTAGTAACCGGTTCAAAGTTCCAGGTTCACCGTTCAAGCCTGCCCTGGTGCGACGTAACGTGTTCTTTAAAACAGTTCTTCTGAACACTACGCCCATAGATTCTATTAAAAGGACTGCTAAACCAGGTCTGGGCTAGGGCTTAGAGAGATAAAATACTGTCAACTCATCGATCTAAAGTATTGGGTTTCTATTTGAAGATAAATGAGGAGGTCATCCGATTCTTGCCACAAGCCATGCCTTATTGAATGGATGTCAACCGTGAACCCGACAACCTGAGTTTACAAATATTAATAATATATCTCTAATACCTATATGTCAAGGGATTTTACACGTT
>JAFDHR010000514.1 GCA_019308645.1 Deltaproteobacteria bacterium | reverse complement strand
GGCTGTTGACAAATTTCCCATCCCTGAAAAGAAGCATGGTAGGAATACTCCGTATAGCGTATTGTGAAGCGGTCAGAGGGTTTTCATCCACGTTGAGCTTTGCAATTTTTACCCGGCCTGCATACTCTGAAGCCAGCTGATTAAGGATGGGCGACACCATGTGGCAGGGACCACACCATGGGGCCCAGCAATCCACTATTACCGCACCTGGATACGAGAGCACTTCCATGCTGAATGTACTGTCTTTAACAATCACAGGACTGTCATGAAAGACACCGACTATTAGGGGGCTTCGACACTTGCCGCATATCGGTTTATCCTGCAGCCTGTTCTTTGGTATTCGGTTTTTCGTGCCACAGTTGGTGCATTGGATAATTGTGTTATCTTGATTCACTGTAACCCCTATTCAACGAAGGATATAAAGAGATTTACTTTTTCTCCTCTTTTTCCTCTTCTTCACCAAATTTTTTCAGCCCTTCGGCCAACTCCCTCAACTTTTCGTTGACCAGAAATTTCACACACCTGCCTCAACAACCGGGTAAATAACATCAGCCCGCAAGGCCTCGGCAGCGAAAGCGAGGGCAGCCTGAATCATTTTAGGCGTTAATCGAGGATGTGCTTCAAGAATCTGATCGATCGTTTCACCAGCGGCCAGTTTTTCTATAATGAGCTCGACAGTTATTCGTGTTCCAGCGATAACGGGTTTACCCATCATGACTTTTGGATCTGATACGATAAGTATTTTCTCCATTTTATCCTCTTATCATTCATCTTGGCAAACTCATACCGGGGTGAGGGTTTACTAATACTAATTATATAATGGGGTCAGGTGTTGTTTGTAAAAATCATTTCTCCAGGGTCTCGTTAAAGTCACATTTAACACGATCATATAAATTCCTACAATCATTTTTGGAAAATATCAACAACCCATAATTCCAGAGCTCAAATATCTCTTTTATCAATTGTAAAAACCAGATATATTATTTCTGGCAAATAAATGATATGGTTTTGAACTATTTAATAATGATAAACTCATGAAAAGTCCACATACCTTATCATTTCGACCTGCCCGCCATCGTCCCGATTTTCGGGACTTAGGCGAGGCTGGCGGGGCGAATTGAGAAATCCTTTCGGTCTAACATCCTGAAAATATAAGATTTCTCCCTACGGTCGAAATGACAGACCCGCCTGCCAGACGGCGGGCAGGTTCACTGAAACCGACTTTTTACACCGCCGTAAATAATGGCTATGTATAAAAATGGAAACCAAAATGGTTAAAATGCTAGCTATTTATGGCAGCCCACGTCGCAAGGGGAATACAGCTTTGTTACTAAAAAATGCTGTGAAGGGAGCAATTGAGGCTGGTGCTGAAGTAGAAGAGGTGATACTCCGTGATCTAAAGATGTCTCCCTGTCTTGAAATCTATGGCTGTAAAGAAACCGGCAGGTGTGTAATCCAGGACGATTTCCAACAAGTTTATGATAAACTTTTATCATGCCATGGCCTAATGCTGGCCTCGCCCATATTTTATTATACGGTAAGTGCCCATACAAAAATCCTTATGGATCGCTGTCAATCCCTGTGGGCGAAGAAATACTGGCTGGAAAAACCTCCTATTGAAAAACGTAAGGCAACCCGCAAAGGGCTTTTTATTTCAGTAGGAGCTACCAAGGGAAAAAGACTCTTTGAGGGGACCCTTCTCAGCATCCGTTATTTTTTTGATGTCCTTGATACCGAGCTCTGGCGATCCCTCCTGTATCGCAGTTTAGATTTAGAGAGAGACATATTGGGGCATCCAGAATATTTATTAGAAGCACATCGGTCAGGGAAAGAATTGGTCCAGGCTATCAAGAATATAGACTAAAGGGTTAATTTAACTATTCGAGATACAACCTGAACATATCTTTCGGCTCACTTTAAACGCTACTTTTTCAACATGGTACATCTTAGCGGATAAATGCCCTGTGACTATCTCCATCAAAACTGTATAGACTAATACCTCCTGAAAAAAACCATGAATAATACTTGACAAGCCAATTCTCAATTATTATTAGTAATAATTACTATTAACATTATAATTTCAATCTCCTCCAATATGAATAAACAAAAATCCTTGACTACACAAACTTATAAATATTCTTTTATAATAAGTGAACGA
>JAFDHR010000513.1 GCA_019308645.1 Deltaproteobacteria bacterium | reverse complement strand
CTAAAGTGCCTAAAGTGAACTGATAAATAGCTGTAAGTCATTTCAGACAGACTTACTCATTTTGATGTTGAATTGTACCTCAACCCGCAATTACTAATTGAATAGTATTGCAAATCCCACCATCCCTTGATTTATTTATGTCTGTTTCCTTTCAACTTTAGTCACTTTAGCGCACTTTAGGCACTTATAACTTTACGTATGCAGACGACTCTGCCAGTAAATGCAACCACCGCCCTATCTATATAATCCAAATCTATTGATCTGGCCTGATTAAGTCGATACGTGGTCCGGAGATGACTGATAATGTCAATTAATGAACCAATTTTTCTTTCAAAATCGTCTCTCCCAAAAAGGACCTTAAAGGGTAACTTCTTGAAATACACGATAAAAGCTCCACCTTCTTCCACATGAATCTCTGATAAATTCTTTATCAATAAAGGGGAGGCGCATAAATGAATGGCGTTTAATAAAGAAGCGACCCCTTTAAGCTTCGCCCCATTTTTTGCATCACCTTGGGATAGTCCTGTTACTACAGGAAAATCAATAGAATCATTGCTTTCAATATCTTTGAATACAATCCCTTCTTTATCCATGAAAGACATGGTCTTTAGGGCTACTATTGCCACAGCCTCTTCATTCTCTGCCTCGATATAAAGGGTGTGGGGAAATTTCTTTTTTAAACGAACAGATTTTATCCATGGATGCCTCTCGATATTTTTTCTAATAGTCGATGACTCGATAGATAAAAGATTTTCCTTCTCCTTAATGCCCGATATTTTAATCAACTCTTCCCTGAAATCATCACTCACTCCTGCCACCACGATATTATTTAATCTAAAATATGACGATGAAGATAAAAATTGATATCCGGTAATAAAGGCTAAAGAGAGGGCCCCAAGCCCTAAAAAGAAAAGAAATATTTTAATAAGCCCAAAACCTAATTGGCCAAAAAATCTCTTAGGAGGTAAATAACCCTTTCTTTTATGCCTTTTTACTGATTGTTTATCCAATACAGAGCTTCTTTTCATATTTCACCTACAACCTTTATCTCAGGTAATAATTGTATATTAAACATCTCCTTTACCTTACCTCCTGCCAGATCCATAAGGGACAGTATGTCAGAGCTCGAAGCCTTGTCTTTATTAACTATAACATTGGCATGTTTAGCTGATATCATTGCCCCCCCTATCGCTTTACCCTTTAAACCAACAGCTTCTATTAACCGGCCTGCATAATCGCCCCTGGGATTTTTAAAAATAGATCCAGCAGAGGGCATATCAAAAGGAAACCTCTCTTTTCTTTGTTTCATATTAGAAACACCCTTTTTTCTGATTAAAGCAGGTCTATCAAACTTTAAACTCAGCATTGCATTGAGAATTATCTCCCCTGCGTTCAATTCAAGCCCTCTGTAAGTAAATTTAAGCCTCCCACTATCTCTCTTTTCTACTATTCCCCTGTCTGTCAGTATTGTTACCTCATTGATCACACCCTTTATTTCCTGGCCCCAACTCCCTGCATTCATGGCCACTCCTCCACCCACGGTTCCAGGAATTCCTGTGAGAAATTCCGCTCCGGAAAGACCATTTTCTATACAAAAATCAACGAGTTTATATAAAGGCATACCAGCCCCAACCACAATATATGGCTCTACCATAGAGGTATCGTTTACAACAGCAAAGGATCCTTCCAATATAATCGCTACACCTTTCAACCCCCCATCCCTCACAAGGAGGTTGCTTCCACAACCCGTAACCAAATATGGAATCCCTTCATCCATAAGAAAAGCCTTCATTTCCCTTAATGTGTTTAGGTCCCTCGCCTTGTACAAGGCTTCAACATTACCACCGATCCTTACTGTGGTATATTGACTCATGGGCACATCAAAAAGGACTGCCTTGCCTCCTATCTCTTTCATTCTTTTCCTGATATGAGCATCCATCATCGAGTGCCTAAAATGCCTAAAGTTAAAGAAAATTCATCGCTATTTTTTCACCGTTATCCGTTCACCGTTGCTGTTTTTACTGCCTGCTGCTTGTTGATTACTCCCTTATTTCCTTAATTCCTTAATTCTCAATCCTTTTCAATAAATCGGTCCCAACAAGGTGTATATCACCAGCGCCAAGGGTTAACACTATATCACCAGGTCTAATCTGATCAA
>JAFDHR010000512.1 GCA_019308645.1 Deltaproteobacteria bacterium | reverse complement strand
GTAGGCAGGGTCATTTAGTCTATCTTCAATCATCTTGTCTGTTTCTGCTTCAAGTTCTTCCACCAACTGTTTAACATCAACGTCTTCATTTCCACCATTTCTATGATGAAGTTCTGAAATAGGTCTGCCTGCCTTGGACTCTATCCATTCCTTTAATCCATCAGCCAAATCTCGCGGTCCGCTTTTAGGTTCAGATGGTAATTCTTGTTTTCCATATTTCCGATTGTCATTTTTAAATTTTTCGATGAAGGCTTTCTTATCCAATTGAGAATATTCCTCTATTTCAGCAGGTATCCATTCGCTCCTTTCTTCTGCTTCATAATCTCTGAAATCATAACTGACTTTATATTCATCTTCGTACATTTTATCTCGCTCTTTTAACCTCGCCATTTTATTCAGTGTGGGTGGGGGCAGCGAGGAGGCCCGTTTAGCAGAGGTGCGACCTCTACCTAACCCACACTGTTTGTGACCCGCCCCAAAAAATAAGCGGGCCAATTATCAATTTATTTGTTCATTTCAATCTCGATCTGCTGTCTCATGACGGTCATCAATTGAAAAAGGTTGTAATTCAGCAGCCCAAGTTCACATCTGTCCAGGACTGTATTGTAAAGTTCGCAATTTTCTTTCACACAATTTTCATCCAGGAAAGGACACTTCGTTTTTTTCATTTTCGATTGTTTTTTACGCATTACCCATACCCCCCTTTCTTGCCAGATCTTCATTGGCTTTCTTTGCTCCGGCGCATAATGTGAAGCCTTGATCCTGATACTCTCGAATACCCTGTATCAGGTTAATTTCCGCCTGGGTATATCTGCGATACGCCCTTTCACCGCATACCAGGCGCTCCGGCTCCGGGATGTATTTTCCTTCCCAACTGCGTAACTTTCTCTGGCTAACACCAGTCATTCTGCTGGCGTCTCCAATGGAATACGTTTTTTCAAAGTTTTCTTTCATGTTTATTCCTCCATAAGATTTATTTTCCGGGGCTGAAAAAAATTACCCCTTCTGTATTATAGAGAGGTTAGTTTATTCCGAGGATTGGAATGGGCTTTTTGGAAAAGTTATGCGCTTCTATATTAAGTGAGGATAGATAATTCGACGCATATGGTTATACTTGTTTTAGGAAAACTGGGGTTTTAAATTCCTTGGATTGGTTTGGATGAAAGGGGTAAGATATTAATGAGATAGGGAATGTTTATTTTAAAGTAAAAGATATAACGACTATTTGGATGATTTTTCGATTTTCTTCCCACAAATTACGCAATAAATAAAGCCTTCCCAGCCTTCTTCTACTTTGATTTTTTCAGAACAACATTGAGATTCTAACATGGACATATCATTTGGTTCTGGAGAAATAACTGGTTTCTTTGCTTGTTTTCGCTCGACTTTAAATTTTATAAAATCATTCTTCCTGCTTATCTTTTCGATGTCTTTCCCAAAATCATCCAACATGGGTTGTAGAACTTTTTGGTTCGCAATTTCATGCACATATCTAATTTGATCTTTTGTCCAAAATGAATTCTGATCAGCACTTTGTCCGCAATAAGGACAATAAAATTCCTTATTATCATCAGCTAATTTTTCGGTAATCTCAATATCGGATAGGTTCACTTTATTGGCTGATTTAAATAACATTTTAAATTCTCTATTACAATATGGACATTCACGCCTTAAAAACCCCTCTTGATCAACAGGTAACTCAATATTTAAATTTACTGAAGCCATTTCTTCACCTTTCATTTCATTACTTAATTGTTGTTTCAGCAAGCCTTCTTATAAGAAAAGTACTCAAAGTACCTGAAATATTTATAGCTAACTCTCCGTAACTTTCGTAGACTTCTTGGGAAATTTCACCTTTTCCATGGGCATCGCTCAACTCATTTCTTAAGCCGCCCAAGGCACTTACAGATCCAGTTAGACTTCCAATTAGTTGCATCATAGGTTGTATAGAGGATTCATTTGCCAAATCCAGCTCATTTTTTACTGAACCCCAAAGATCGGTCAGCTGTTTCTTTCTTGGATAAGATTTTTTGAGTCGATCAAGTATTACTCAAGTTTCGCACCCCTTGATACGGGTTTGCGGCATATAATCACTTCATTTACTTCTACTTTATAGTAGTATTGAGCTCCATTTTGTGGTATATATAATTTGTTGAAATC
>JAFDHR010000511.1 GCA_019308645.1 Deltaproteobacteria bacterium | reverse complement strand
TGTCAGCACGGTGATTCCGTTTCTTTCTAAGTATTCCTGAACGAGTCTTGCCATATCCTTATCTAACGCATTCGGAAACACCTGGCCCATCATTTCTGCAATTATAACCTCTATACCCTGCTTTTTCATTGCCATTGCAAACTCGACTCCAATAGCGCCGGCCCCAATTATTGATACCTTGCTGTCCTGGCTGCTCGCTATGTTGTATAAACGAGAAACCTCTTCTAAAGTATACAGGGTATGAGCGTAGCTCCCTAAAAACTTTTCAATATTCTTTATTGAGGGAATTATCGGTCGTGCTCCTGTAGTAATGATAAGAGAGTCATACTGAAAGGCTTTTTGCCCTTCTTGGTTTTTTATTACTGCCTCTTTTTTGTCCGGATCTATTTTTACCTCTTCTGTGTTTAAATATAACTTAGTTCTTGGTCCTCTTGCCGGGAAATCATGTTTAAGTGATTCAAAATCCAGCCTTCCCTCAAATGCAAAGGGCATTCCACAAGGTGAATACATTTCGTATCCTCTTTCTTCTATAATGCTCACCTCTGCTTTTGGGTTTGTATGGTTCACTGCAGCGGCTGCCCCTGATGAGGCAGTGCCCATGCCTATAATAATAATTTTTTTCTCTTTCATATTTCCGTGCCGTGTAACTATTCAGCAAATGACCCCGACGCTTCGCTTCAAGGTTATAAATGGGAGAAACTTATAAGTTAAATAAGAGTTTCATAAGCGACTATTTTAATTGTTAATTTTTAATTGCTAATTGCTAATTTTAAATTTAGTTTCTTAGGAGGTAGCCACCAAGGCACCAAGGCACAAAGGATAAATATTAATTTCACCCCATATCAAAAAAGAAGAAAGCATTGCAAACAAAGATATTAAGAAAATAATTCTCTAATCTTGGTGCCTTCGGGTCTTAGTGGCTAAGTAAATACCTTGCCGTTTATCTTCTTCAAGATTTCAGAAGCGTGAAATGAGCTTCTGACATAAGGTCCGGATTCTACATGCAGGAATCCCATTTCCTCTGCTCGGTTTCTATATGCCTCAAAGATGTGTGGATGTATCCACTCAGAAACCTCTATGTGTTTCTTTGATGGCCTCGCATATTGACCTATTGTGAACACATCACAACCCACATCTCGTAAATCCTTCATCACACTTAAAACTTCTTCAAATGTTTCTCCCAGCCCTACCATCATGCCGGATTTTGTATAAATCCCGGAATTTATTTTCTTCACTAAAGCCAGGAGGGATAGAGATTTTTCATAATTAGCCTGAGGTCTGACTGATCCATATAACCGTGGGATTGTTTCTACATTATGACTTATAACCTCAGGTAATGCCTTAACTACCTTGTGTATTGAATGAACAAAATCTGGCACCAACACTTCGAGGACAGTATGAGGATTTTTTCCCTTGAATTTCCTTATTGTTTTAACGAAGTGCTCTGCTCCTCCATCTTCTAAGTCGTCTCGTGTTACAGAGGTTATTACTACATAATCAAGATCGAGCAGGGAGAGGGCCCGTGCTACCCTGTTAGGTTCATCACTATCAACACCCTCAGGCTGTTTTGTTTCAACATTGCAAAACCTACAATTTCTGGTGCAGGTTCTCCCCAAGATCATTACCGTGAGTGTTTTATTTTTATAACATTCTCCTCTATTAGGACAAGCCGCTTCCTCACAGACAGTGTTAAGCCTATTTTCCCTGATGAGACCCCTCATCTCAATCAGGTCGTTTGTCCGTATTACCTTTCTGAACCATTCAGGGTCATTTCGAGCGAAGCGAGAAATCTTACCAATGTAACATGCTGAAAACTCAAGATTTCTCCCTCTGGTCGAAATGACACATTCACTAAATCCGACTTTTTACGAAGTCGTCAAATTTACTGCTTCTTTAGGGCATGGGTGTCTTTTTTTGCTTATGCCCTTAAATATAACTCAGATGAGTTGTCATTTCAAAATTGGGTAATACAGACGGATCATATGATTCTAAGGTCAAGTTGCTATTACCCAATTTTGAAATGACATGGCAAGGCACCCTATTAAGAAGGGCATAACAAAAAAAGATACCCATGCCCTTACTTACATTATTGAGCGGATACATCGATCTCATAATTGAATACTTTTGCAAAGGCCTTCACATAGTTATCTTTTAATTCTTTGAAGTCTATCTGTTTTCCTAAAATCTGTTCCATATTTGTCAGTTTTATTTCCGGCATTCCGCAAGGGTTAATGTAATGGAAGTTTTCCATCTCATCTAACACATTGAGGGCAAATCCATGCATGGTTATTGTTTTTGTTCTTTCCCGGGCTTGTATTTTTTTAAGGGCATAGCCAATTGCTGCAATCTTTTTATCTCCAACCCATAGTCCAGATAGCTTTTTATGCCCTTCTTTTGCCTTAATATTATATTTTTGTAAGAGGTCTATGAGGCTCTGGCATAGTTTGGATTTGTATTCTTGTAATTGTTTTCTGTAGGTATCTATTATCGGGTAGCAGATTAACTGGCCAGGCCCATGATAGGTTACATCTCCTCCCCTGTCTGTTCTGTGTACCTGTATTCCTCGTTTCATTAAAAAATTGTTGGGTGCTAAGATGTTTCTATCTTTTGCAAAATAACCTAAGGTAATTGTTGGTGTATGTCTTAATAAAATAAGGGTATCATATGCATCATTATTTTTTATATTACACAGCGCTGATTTTTGTAACACCAGGCCGGTGGAATAATCGAGTTCTCCTTCTATATTGAGAATATTACACTTCATGTTACCCCATGTTGATTTTTTCGTATAAGTTCAGCCACCAAGTCTCAAAGGCACAAAGAAATGATGGCTCTTATTAAAAATAATATTTAAAGAATTATATAAGAATCTTGGTGACTTGGTGTCTTTGTGGCTGAACTCTTACATTTTATCTTTATAATCTTCTGGATTGATGAGACCTTTTAATTGATCCTCATCATCTGTTTCAATCTCTATAAACCATGTTTCATATGGTTTTTTGTTGATATTAAAAAGATCTCCTCCGTAAACGTTGGTTTTTGCTGTCTCTCCAGTGTCAAAAACATCTCCTAAACCATCTTCGTTTACTGCTACGACCTTCCCGCTAATTGGTGAAATCAATTCAGAGGCACCTTTTTCGGATTCTATTTGGCCCCAGGCTTGGAATTGCTCTAACTTTTCACCTATTTTGGGTAACTCAACGGCATAGATATCTTTTAAATTATCCTGTGCATAGTCAGTAATACCCACCTGGAATCTATTTTCCCCGGCCTTCTTAACCCATTCATGTGTCTCTGTGTACACCCTATCATCCAGTACCAAATATTCTTTAGCCATATTTAAACTCCTTCACCTCTTAATTTTCTAATAGTAAGGTCCTATTTCACTTTCACATCATATAACGAGACCTTTGCACAACCTGACAATCTTTGTAACCCAAGAAAAGAGGGTGGACTTTTCTGAAGTGACTGGCGTAAGGGCGCTGTCTTTTCGCAACTTATCAGTGGGGGAAACCGCAGGCCCCGACATGTCGGGGCAATGCGGAGGGGGCAAAGCTCCCCCATAGATAAGTTGCTGAAAAGACCAGCCCGAGAGCCTCGGAACTGAAGAAAAGCCCAGCCTCGCTAAGGAAATATGAGTTATGCAAAGGTCTCCTACCGTAAGGCAACATGCCCCTAAACTGTGTTTCTCAAAAACTTTTTAATCAAAGGTCCTGACTTTTCCTCTGGCAGGCAGTACGTCATCTCTGCGAAATTACCTCTAAACTGAGAAATTTGTTTACCTATGTCTTTGTTATCCTGAATTATTTCTTTTAGATATCCTGCCAGATTTTCAAAGTCTTTTTCTTTCATGCCAAACCTTGTCATTTCTTGAACACCTGTTCTTAACCCACTGCTGGAGCTAAACCCTTCGTCATACGGTGTTGCCTG
>JAFDHR010000510.1 GCA_019308645.1 Deltaproteobacteria bacterium | reverse complement strand
AATCCCCTTTCAACCCAGGATGATGCTGCGGCCTCGCTGGTGGCCAATGATGAAATACCGGTCTTTGCCATAAAAGGAGAAGACACCGACACCTACTACAGCCATATACTGTCAGCCCTAAAAAAATTCCCAAACCTCAGTATGGATGATGGAGCTGATCTTGTCAGCTCTCTTCACTTTATTGCCCTCAATAAATGGGATGATGTTTCCCAGGGAATAAGGGAATGGGGTCTTTCTTTAAGTCAAGATGAAAGGAACACACTTATTGCCGATGTTATGGGAGGGACAGAGGAAACAACTACTGGTGTTATACGCCTCAGATCTATGGAGAGAGATAACGTGCTTCAATTTCCAGTTATCTCTGTCAATGATGCCAATACAAAACACCTTTTTGATAACAGGTACGGCACTGGCCAAAGCACCATTGATGGAATCATTCGAGCAACAAACAGACTTCTTGCGGGAAGCTGCTTTGTTGTATCTGGCTATGGATGGTGCGGACGCGGGGTAGCTACCAGGGCAAAAGGGCATGGCGCCAGGGTAATTATCTGTGAAGTCGATCCTTTAAAGGCCTTAGAGGCGGTCATGGATGGATTTGAAGTTATGCCAATAGCAAAGGCTGCCACAATAGGAGATTTTTTCTGTACCCTGACTGGCGACAAAAATGCGATTAGCAAAGACCACTTCCTTACTATGAAAGATGGTGCCATTATCTCTAATTCCGGACATTTTAATGTAGAACTCGACATTCCCGGACTTGAAGAGGCATCCACCTCTCAAAGAACAATCAGGGAATTTGTTGAGGAATATGCCCTCTCCAATGGAAACAGGGTCTATCTTTTGGGTGAAGGAAGGCTCATAAACCTGGCTGCGGCAGAAGGTCATCCCTCTTCTGTTATGGATATGAGCTTTGCAAACCAGGCATTGTCTATGGAGTACCTATCAAAGGAGCATAAAAATCTTGATAAAAGAGTGTATCCTGTTCCTCAAGCTATTGACAAAGAAATTGCCAGGTTAAAACTTGCATCAATGGGTGTGACGATTGATACTCTAACGCCTGAGCAGGAAAAATATCTATCCTCATGGGAAATTGGGACCTAATACTTGACACAATATAGTCTGAATAATATATAATTACTGCCTAAGCCTGGGTGGCGGAATTGGTAGACGCAAGGGACTTAAAATCCCTCGGTCTTAATGGCTGTGCGGGTTCGATTCCCGCCCCAGGCACCATTTATCAAGTTTATTTCTTCAATGATTTTGGGGAGTTAGTCTCGACCACTAATTCCCTATTTTTCTTTTGGTGTAAAACTGGTGTAAAATTTTCATATTTTTTATCTGATTTCGAGACATCCTCAGTTAATTCCATGGTAGGTTCATAAAACTTTTCCATAAATGCGCTTCCGTCTTCCCTCTGATAATTTTTTATATGTGAATAATATTTATCATGTATCATCTGAGGTGTCTCATGCCCCATCATCTGTTGAACCCATCCAGGCAGCTCAACTACTACACCCAGCATAGATTTAGCCACAAACTACCATCTGATCAGATCAACAAATAGCCAGCATTACTGATCTATCAACTTCATAACATTCTTCATTTGCCTGCCATACAAAGATGTGATAATGTACTTGTCGGTGAGATGGTGACCACGGGTCCAAGTATCGGGATCATGTCTTTGCCCCGAGGCGTCAGGACAAGTCCCATAAGGGAATATTTAATCCTGTTATCAGGAGCGCCTACATGCGTGTGGCGCCGTCTCACTATCCATAATCCTCAGCGAGATCCCTTCATTTTTTACTGATTGACCTCTAATTATTTTGGATATCTATGTGTAATCGCTTTCATGGTTTTTGGTGTTTTGTTGATACTGTTACTTAAGGGGATTAAGGATTGATGAGGATATTAATGGTGGGAGTGGTAATAGGGGGGGTATAATAATTGAGGGGAATGGTTTAGGTCATACATGCTTAGGGCCCGGTGCCGATTATTTTGTGCGGTTATACCTTCCCACCATGATGATCACAATGGAATTGCGTGTTGTGGATTGGGAGGTATTTTCTGATGCCGATCCCAAAAGCTCGGTCTCATGAAATCTTCCACATTTGTTAATCGTTAAAACGGAATATTATCGTCATATGGGGCATCCTTTCCCCGGTTATCGT